>PHEG01000570.1 GCA_002842835.1 Alphaproteobacteria bacterium HGW-Alphaproteobacteria-2
GGGGCCGGGGGCGTAGCGGCGCGTCTCCCAGTAAAGCTCGAAGACATGGCCGAACGGATCCTCGAAGCGGAAGGCGGGGCCGTGGCCCATGTCGCCCTCAGTCCAGCCCAGAACCTTGTAGCCCGAAGCCTCCACCGCCTTCACCCGCCGCTCCAGCGCCTCGGGCGAGGCGACGCGATAGGCGATGTGCCCCACGCCGGTGGTGTGGTGGCGCGTGAGTTTCAGCGAATGGAACTCGTAATCGTCCCAGGCGCGCAGCCAGGCGCTGTCGCCCTCCCGCGCCGAGAGCTTCAGCCCGTAGACCCGGGTGAAGAAGTCGAGGCTCTCGTCGAAACGGTCGGTGTAGACCTCGACATGGCCGAGATGCGCGACATCGAAACACGGGTCCGTCATGGGCCACCTCACCGGATCATGGTGTTGGGAAGAAAGAGCGAAATCTGCGGGAAGGCGATCAGCACCGCGAGAGTCGCCACCATGGCGAGCCAGAACGGCAGCACCCCCGCGAATATGCGCCCCAACGGCACGGCAGGCGCCACCGACTTCACGATGAAGACGTTGAGCCCCACGGGCGGCGAGATGAGGCCCATCTCCAACGTCAGCACGACGAGCACACCGAACCAGATCGGGTCGATGCCCATCTGCAGCACCACCGGAAAGAAGATCGGCAGGGTCAGCACCAGCATGGCGAAGCCCTCGAGGAAGAGCCCGAGCACGACATAGGCGAAAAGGATCATCAGCAGCGTGCCCAGCGTGCCGAGCCCGAGGGACGCCAGCGCCTCGCCCACCGCCGTGGGGATGTGGCTGAGCGCGAGGAAGGGGTTGATCATGTGCGCCGCAATCAGGATCAGCATCACGGTCGCCGTCGTCACCACGCTGTCACGGCCCGCCTCGCGCAGCACCGTCCGGTTCAGCCGCCGGGTCGCCACGCCGTAGAGGGCCACAAGCGCCACGCCCACGCCTGCCGCCTCGACCGGGCTGAAGAGGCCGGTGTAAATGCCCCCGATCGTCGAGAGCGCCACGACCAGCACGGGGACAGCGCCCAGCATCGCGCGGGCCTTCTCGCCCAGGCTGGTGGCCGGACCGGGGGGGCCGTATCCGCGCCGAACCGTGCAA
>PHEG01000571.1 GCA_002842835.1 Alphaproteobacteria bacterium HGW-Alphaproteobacteria-2
GCCTTTGCTGGCCCGGCACGGCATGGCCCGGGTCTCCTTGCCCGGAGGCTGCGCCATCGGCGCCCGGCCCATCAATTTCCATCTCCAGGGGCTGGAGAAGCTCGGCTCCACCTACGAGTTGACCCAGGGCTATGTCGATGCCAAGGTCGGGGGAAGGTTGCAGGGAACCACCGTCTGTTTCGATATCCCTTCCGTCACCGGCACCGAGAATATCCTCATGGCCGCGACCCTGGCCGAGGGTGTCACCGTGATCAAGAATGCGGCCCGGGAGCCGGAAATCGGCAATCTTGTCGATCTGCTCATCGGCATGGGGGCGCGGATCAAGGGCAAGGATTCGGACACCCTGGTGGTTGAGGGGGTCAGGAAGCTGCACGGGGCCGAACAGGAAGTCATCCCGGACCGGATCGAGGCGGGAACCTACCTCATTGCCGTTGGCGCGGTCGGCGGCGAGGCCACGGTGACCCAGTGCAACCCGCAGCATCTGCCCGCTCTGCTGGAAAAATTACGGGCCGCCGGGCTCTCCATCGAAGAGGGTCGCGACCGTATCCATGTTGCCCGCAAGGGACCGATCCAGAGCGTGGACATCAAGACCATGCCCTATCCCGGATTCCCCACGGATTTGCAGGCCCAGATCATGGCCCTGATGACCTTGAGTGAGGGCTTAAGCGTGATTGCCGAGACCATCTTCGAGAACCGCTTCATGCATGTGGCCGAGCTGCACCGCATGGGGGCGGACATCAAGGTGGACGGCCACAGCGCCATCGTCACCGGCACCGGCCGGTTGAGCGGCGCGCCGGTGATGGCCACGGATCTGCGGGCCAGTGCCTCCCTGGTGATAGCGGCTCTTGCCGCCGAGGGGGAAACCCATATCTCCCGCGTCTATCATCTGGACCGGGGGTATGACGACCTGGTCGGCAAACTCACCCGGGCCGGGGCGCGGATCAGGCGCGAAAAAGAGTGAGTCAGCACGGCAGGACAATGCTCACCGTGGTGCCTTGCCCTTCCTTGCTTGCGATTTTGATCGTGCCCCCGTGCTCGTCAATGATTTTATAAACCATGGCCAGTCCCAGGCCGGTGCCTTCCGGTTTGGTCGTAAAATACGGGTCCATGACC
>PHEG01000572.1 GCA_002842835.1 Alphaproteobacteria bacterium HGW-Alphaproteobacteria-2
CACATCCACCCGTTCGGAGGGGATGTCGCCGCCCTCGACGAAGCCCACATAGTCGAAACCGTTCCCGGTTGCGGCGAGGGCGATCATCTCATGCGCCTCATGCAGTTCGTGGCGGCCCTTGTGCTCCTCCGTGCCGACGTTGAGCAGCCCCACGCGCGGGCGTGCGACGTGAAGCCCGTTGCGGGCATAGGAGGCCCCCATCTTAGCATACTGGCAGAGGTCGTGCGCATCGGCCCGGATGTCGGCGCCCACGTCGAGCATGACGTTGAAGCCGCCCGGGTTGCGCGACGGCCAAAGGCAGGCGATCGCCGGGCGGTTCACCCCGGGCAGCTTGCGCAGCCGCAGCATCGAGAGCGCCATGAGCGCCCCGGTGTTGCCGCACGAGACGGCGACGCGCGCGCGCCCCTCGCGCACCGCCTCGATCGCCGACCACATCGAGGTGCCCTTGCCATGGCGCACCACATGGCTCGGCTTTTCCTTCATCGAGACGATGCCGGGCGCATCGACGATGTCGCAGCGGTCGGCGAGTTGCCGCCGCCGCCTGATAAGGCGGTAGAGCTCGTCGCGCGGGCCATGGACAATGAATCGTATGTCGGAGTTCTTGAATGCCGATTGCAGCATCCCCGCCACAATCGCAGATGGCCCCCGGTCTCCGCCCATCGCATCCACGGAGATCACCGTGTCGGCGGCGGGGGCTTCGCGACTGGCGGCGGCGTCCTGCATGGCCCCTGGGCCGGTCCGTTCAGGCGGCGTCTTCGTCGAGATCCACGGTCCCGGCGGCCACGACCTCGCGATCGGCGTAATGCCCGCAGGCGGCACAGACATGATGCGGACGCTTCAACTCGCCGCAGTTCGGGCATTCGTTGGGATTGGCGGCAACGAGCGCGTCATGCGCACGGCGCATGTCGCGGCGCGAGCGCGTCACCCGGTTCTGGGGAACAGCCATGTGTCAACCTCGGTCCTAAGGGGCGCGCGTGCCCCCGTACTGGTGTCTGCGCCGGAATGCACCCTGGCTTCCCGCGCATGCGGGCGCCTGCGATCACGCCAGCAAACGAGGCCGGGAACATACTGAGGCTGGGCGGATTGGCAAGTCGAATCTGCGCTCCGGACGC
>PHEG01000573.1 GCA_002842835.1 Alphaproteobacteria bacterium HGW-Alphaproteobacteria-2
AAGCCCCGGCAACGAGACGCACCTGCACGCCTTCGCCACCGAGGCCGTGGCGCCCGACGGCGCGCGCGCGCGGCGCTACCTGCACACCTCGCCCGAGTTTGCCATGAAGAAGCTGCTGGCCGCAGGCGAGACGCGCATCTTCGCCTTCGCCCATGTCTGGCGCAACCGCGAGGCCGGACCGCGCCACGCCACCGAGTTCACCATGCTGGAGTGGTATCGCGCGGGCGAGGACTACACGCGCCTGATGGCCGATTGCGCCGCGCTTCTGGCCGTGGCCGCCGAGGTGGCGGGCAGCCGGGAACTCGTCTGGCGCGAGGCGCGCTGCGACCCCTTCGCGCCGCCCGAGCGGCTGGACCTCGCCGAAGCCGTGGCCCGCCATGCAGGGATCGAACTGCTGGCGACCCTCGGCCCCGACGGCGCGGGCGATGCCGCCGCGCTCGCCGGGCGGGCCCGCGCGGCGGGCATCGGCTCGGCGCCCGGCGAGAGTTGGTCGGACATCCTCTCGCGCGTCCTCGTCGCGCGTGTCGAGCCGCATCTGGGGCATGGCCGCGCCACGCTGCTCGACCGCTACCCGGCACCGGAGGCGGCGCTGGCGCGACGCTGCCCCGACGACGCACGTCTCGCCGAGCGCTTCGAGCTTTTCGCCTGCGGGGTGGAACTGGCGAACGGCTTCGGCGAGCTGACCGACCCCGAGGAACAGCGCCGCCGCTTCGCGGCAGAGATGGGCGAGAAGGAGCGCCGCTATGGCGAGCGCTACCCGCTCGACGAGGATTTCCTCGCCGCACTCGCCACGATGCCGCCAGCCGCGGGCATCGCGCTCGGATTCGACCGGCTGACGATGCTCGCCACCGGCGCGCCGCGCATCGAGGACGTGCTCTGGGCGCCGCCGGGATGAGTGCCGCGCGTGCTGGACAAGCCGCGGCGATCGTGCGCTCGCTGATCGACACCGATTTCTACAAGCTCCTGATGTGCCAGTCGGTGCGCCGCAACCGGCCCGACACGTGCGTCGTCTTCAGCCTGATCAACCGTTCGACGCAGGTGCCGCTGGCGCGGCTGGTGGACGAGGGAGAGCTGCGCGAACAGCTCGACCATATCCGCACGCTCAGCCTCAGCCGGGGTGAGAGCACCTGGCTCAGGGGCAACATGTTCTACGGCAAACGGCAGATGTTCCGCCCCGACTTCATGGAATGGTTCGAGGCGCTGCGCCTGCCGCCCTACCACCTGGAGCGGGTGGGCGACCAATACGAACTGACCTTCGAGGGCGCCTGGCCCGAAGTGATGCTTTGGGAGATCCCCGCGCTCGCCGTACTGATGGAGCTGCGCTCGCGCGCCGTTCTGAAGGACATGGGCAAGTTCGAGTTGCAGGTGCTCTATGCCCGCGCCATGAACCGGGTCTGGGAGAAGGTGCAGCGCCTGCGCGCCCTGCCCGCGCTGCGGCTGGCCGATTTCGGCACGCGTCGGCGGCACTCCTTCCTGTGGCAGGACTGGTGCGTGCAGGCCTTGCTCGAAGGGCTGGGGGCGCATTTCGCGGGCACCTCGAACTGTCTGATCGCCATGCGCCGCGAGGTCGAGGCGATCGGGACAAATGCCCACGAGCTGCCGATGATCTACGCCGCGCTGGCCGACACCGACGAGGAACTCGCCCGCGCGCCCTATCAGGTGCTGGCCGACTGGCACGAGGAGCACGACGGCAACCTGCGCATCATCCTGCCCGACACTTACGGAACGAAGGGGTTTCTTGAACGCGCGCCCGACTGGCTGGCGGGCTGGACGGGCATCCGGATCGACTCGGGCGATCCGGTCGAGGGGGCGGAGACCGCTATCGCCTGGTGGCAGTCGCG
>PHEG01000574.1 GCA_002842835.1 Alphaproteobacteria bacterium HGW-Alphaproteobacteria-2
ACGTGGGTCTGAAAGGGAGGAAACCATGACCAGACTGACGAAACTCGCCTCGCTGATGGCGGGCGCCGCGATGGCGCTGTCGGCCAGCATCGCGACGGCAGCCGATTACACGCTCACCATCTCGAGCTGGACGCCGCCCACCCATGGCATCAACGCGAAGATGTGGCCGGCCTTCATCAAGATGATCGAGGAGGCCACCGACGGGCGCGTGACCGCCGAGGTGAAGCTCGATCTGGTGCCCCCGCCCGCGCAGATCGACCTCATCGAGGACGGCGGCGCCGATGTCTCGATCATCTTCCACGGCTACCAGCCGGGCCGCTTCGTGTCGGCCAAGCTGATCGAACTGCCGGGCTACCCGGGCACCGCCGAACGCGGCTCCGTCACCCACTGGCGCGCCTGGAACCAGTATTTCGCGGGTCTCGACGAGCACAAGGGCGTGAAGCTCATCGGGCTCACCACCCATGGACCGGCGACGCTGCACACCGTCGATCCGGTCGCCTCGCTCGACGACATCAAGGGGCTGAAGCTGCGCGTTCCGGGCGGCGTTGGCTCGGATGTCGCCGCGGCGCTGGGGGCGACCGGCATCCAGGTGCCCGCGCCCAAGGTCTATGAAACCCTCGCCTCGCGCGCGGCCGACGGCGTGGTGATCACGACGGAAAGCCGCAAGGGCTTCCGCCTCACCGAAGTCGCCAAGCACATGTATGACATGCCCGGCGGGCTCTACCGGGGCTCGTTTGCAATCATCATGAATCCCGACACCTTCGACAGCCTGCCCGCCGACATCCAGCAGGCACTCGAAGAGAAGGTCTTCGGCGAACCTCTCTCCGCCGCCTTCGGCCGGGTCTGGGACGAGATCGACGAGATCGGGATCGAGGCCACCAGGGCCCAGGCCGACAACACGATCACCGTCGCCAGCGAAGCCGATCAGGCGAAATACAAGGAACTGACCAAGGCCATCATCGAGAAGGTGATCGCCGAGGTGGCGGCGACCGGGGTCGATGCCCAGGCCGCTTACGACTTCATGATGCAGGAGATGTCGGCCCAGTAAAGCCGACGCCGATGCCACCCGGCGGGCGCCCCGCGCGGCGCCCGCCGGAGCCTTCCGGGAGGT
>PHEG01000061.1:0-6870 GCA_002842835.1 Alphaproteobacteria bacterium HGW-Alphaproteobacteria-2
GGGCGCGGCGGCTCGTCGAGACGGGCGGGATCACCGGCAAGGGCGCGGCGGCGCTGCGCGAACTGCTCGACGGGCTGGCACGCTGGGGCGCCGCCCTGCGTGCAGGCGAGGAGCCGCACCCCGAGATCGCCGGGCGCATCCTCGACGAGTCGGGCTACACCGCGATGTGGCAGAACGACAAGACGCCCGAGGCGCCGGGGCGGCTCGACAACCTGAAGGAGCTGTTGAAGGCGCTGGAAGAGTTCGACACGCTTCAGGGTTTTCTCGAACATGTCGCTCTGATCATGGACAACGAGAGCGAGGCGCGCGAGGCCAGGGTCACGCTGATGACGCTGCACGCGGCCAAGGGGCTGGAATTCCCCGTCGTCTTCCTGCCGGGATGGGAGGACGGGCTGTTCCCCTCGCAGCGCTCGATGGACGAGAACGGGGTGAAGGGGCTGGAGGAGGAGCGGCGGCTGGCCTATGTCGGCATCACCCGCGCCGAGGAGCATTGCACGATCTCCTTTGCGGGCAACCGCCGGGTGTTCGGGCAATGGCAGAGCCAGATGCACGTCGAGGTGCTGACGCCCCCCGGCCTCTACGGCGGCGGCTATGGCGCGGCAGCCCCGACTGCCACGATCGAGACCCGCGCAGCCGAAGCCAATGTCTACAACTCGCCCGGCTGGAAACGGATGCAGGCACGCGCGGGTCAGCGCGGGCTGGCCCAGCCGCGCGAGGCGCGCGCGCCGGTGATCGACGCCACCGCCCTGCCCGCCTTCGGCCCCGGCGACCGGGTCTTTCACCAGAAATTCGGCTATGGGGCGGTGGTGGGCGTGGAGGGCGACAAGCTGGAGATCGCCTTCGACAAGGCGGGCGTGAAGAAGATCGTCGCCCGCTTCGTCACCGCGCCCGACGAAATCCCATTCTGAGACCGTTCAGGAATGCTCCTCCGCCGCCGTCGCCGCCAGCGCGCGGTTGAAGGCCTTGAGCGCGTCCACCTGAAAGACCGCCCCCCACAGCACCGGGGGGGCATCGGGGCGCGCGCGCGAGATCACCGGCAGGAAATCGGCCCCCGTCCGCTCGAAGAGCGGCATGGCGACCTCGAGCGTCGCGCCGCGATCGAGCGAGAGCCCCTCCTCGACCATCTCCCAGCAGCGATCCTCGGGGGCGGCGCGCTGGCTGTCCTTCGCGCGCAGAACCAGCGCCACCGGCACGGTGGCCAGCAGCCAGGCCTGCGGCCCCGCCGCGAGGCGCAGGTTGCGCCGCTCCAGTTGCGTGAGAAAGAAGCTGCGTTGCACCATGTGCCCGGCCAGCATGCTCGAGATCGACACCGCAATCATCACCGCCAGCCCCGTCTGCCAGTCGCCCGTCATCTCGAAGACGATGAGCGTGGTCGAGATCGGCGCGCCCAGCACCGCGCCCGCCACCGCGCCCATGCCCGCCAGCGCATAAATCGTCTCGGCGCCCGAGAACTGCGGCAGGAGCCCAGTGGCGACATGGCCGAAGGCAAGACCGGTCAGCGCGCCCACCATCAGCGAGGGCGAGAAGATGCCGCCCCCCATGCGCCCGCCAAAGGTCACCGCCACGGCGAAGACCTTGACCATGCAGAAGACAACGGAGTTCCAAATCAGAAGCTGGCCGGTCAGCGCCGCCGAGGTGGTCTCGTAGCCCACGCCGATGACATGCGGGAACTGCAGCGCCACCGCGCCGAGGATCAGCCCCGCGCAGGCCGGCCTGAGCCAGCCGGGCACGCCGAGGCGCCGTTGCAGCCGGTCGCCCAGCCCCTCGCCCCAGAAAACCGCGCGCATCATCGCCACCGCCACCAGCCCCGAGACCAGCCCGAGCAGCAGGAAGGCGGGCAGTTCGACATAGAAGCCCAGCTCGTTCACCGTGCGCAGGCGGAACTCGGTGACTCCGCCGAACTCCAGCCGGTTGATCACCGTACCCGCAGCCGCGGCGATTGTGATCGGCGCGAAGGCGTGCACGGCGAAATGACGCAACACCACCTCGAGCGCAAAGAGCGCCCCGGCGATGGGCGCGTTGAAGGATGCGGAAACCGCCGCCGCCACCGCACAGCCCAGCAGATCGCGCGCGGTGATGCCCGAGGCGTTGATGCGGTCCGAGACCCAGGTGGAGATGACCGCGGCCAGATGCACCACCGGCCCCTCCCGCCCCGAGGAGCCGCCGGTGGAGAGCGTTATCAGCGCCGCCGCCGCCGAGGCAAACCCGGGGCGCAACTGCACCCGCCCGTCGCGCAGCGCCGCGCCTTCGATCACCTCTGCCACGCCATGGGCTCGGCCATCGGGCGTGAAGCGGTGCAGGATCAACCCCACCGCGAGTCCGCCCGCCACCGGCACGAGCAGCACCACCGCCCAGGGCAGTTCGGCAAGCTGGCTGGCGAGCGTCATGTCATCGGTGCCGTAGATCGCGGTCTGCAATGCGGCGATGCCCTTGCGGAACAGCAGCGCGGCAAAGCCTGCGGCGATACCGACAACCAGCGCGATGAGCCAGAACTGCACCTGGCTCGGCCCCTTCTCGCGCATTAGCGCCCAGGCCCGAGCCACGGATCGCAGCCCCCTCTGGACGAGAAGCTGCCGCCGTCTTCTGTTCCGCCCGGCCAATGCCCTGCCCGCCTTCGCCGCCTCTTTCCGTTGCCACCACGATTGCCTAGTCTCCAAGCGGCTGCAAGGGAGGCACGCATGGGCATCGCAGAGGCTGTCGCGGAATTGAGGCCCGTGCTGGGCGAGCGGCTCAGCACCTCATTGTCCGATCTGGCGCTGCACGGACAGAACGAGAGCTGGTATCCACCCATGCCACCCGACGCGGTGGCTTACCCCGAGAGCACCGAGGAGGTGGCGGCGATCGTGCGCATCTGCGCCGCGCAGGGCTGCCCGCTGATCGGCTGGGGCGCGGGCACCTCGCTCGAGGGCCATGCGCTCGCGCGATATGGCGGCATCAGCGTCGATTTCAGCCGCATGAACCGGATGCTCGCCATCAACCCCGAGGACATGGACTGCACCGTGCAGCCCGGCATCACGCGCGAGGATCTCAACACCGAACTGCGCGCTACCGGGCTTTTCTTCCCGGTCGATCCAGGCGCCAACGCCACGCTGGGCGGCATGGCCTCCACCCGCGCCTCGGGCACCACCGCGGTGCGCTACGGCACCATGCGCGACAACGTGATCGGGCTCGAGGTGGTGCTGGCCGATGGGCGGGTGATCCACACCGGCACGCGGGCGCGCAAGTCGGCGGCGGGCTACGACCTGACCGCGCTCTTCGTCGGCGCCGAGGGCACGCTGGGGCTGATCACCGCGCTCACGCTGCGCCTCTATGGCCAGCCCGAGGCCATCGCCGCGGGTATATGCGCCTTCGAGGACGTGGCAAGCGCGGTCGATACCGTGATCCAGACCATCCAGATGGGCGTCCCCATGGCCCGCATCGAGCTGGTGGACGCGGACACGGTGCGCGCCTTCAACGGCCATGCCGGGGCGGAGATGCCCGAGAAGCCGCACCTGCTGGTGGAATTCCACGGCACAGAGGCCGGCGTTGCCGAACAGGCCGAGATGTTCGGCGCGCTCGCTGCCGAGAACGGCGCCAGCGGCTACCGCAGCGCCACGAAACCCGAAGAGCGCTCGCGGCTCTGGAAGATGCGGCACAACGCCTATTACGCCATCCTGTCGCTGCGCCCCGGCACCAAGGGGCTGACAACCGACCTCTGCGTGCCGATCTCGCGGCTGGCCGAGGCCATCGAGGAAACCCGCGCCGACATCGCCGCAAGCCCTCTGATGGGCCCCATCGTGGGCCATGTGGGCGACGGCAATTTCCACTGTGCCCTGCTCGTCGAGCCGGGCAACGAGGCGGAGCTGAAGATCGCCAAGGAACTCTCGCACCGCATGGCCGAACGGGCGCTGCGCCTCGGCGGCACGGTGACCGGCGAGCACGGCATCGGCATGGGCAAGACGGCCTACATGGAGGCCGAGCATGGTGCGGGCTGGGACGTGATGGGCGCGGTCAAACGCGCGCTCGACCCGGGCAACCTGATGAACCCGGGCAAGCTTCTGCGCGGCAACTGACCGTCAAAAAAAGAAGAAGCGGCGATGCCAGGGAGGAGGTTGGCACCGCCGCCAGTCAACAGGAAACCCAGGGAGGAGGAAGGGCTTCCTGATCTCGCTCTGCGCGGCCGTCAGCGCCCGAGGGCGCGCCGGGCCACGGCAGGAATATCGCCACGGTGCAGGCCGATGTCCGCCAGGTCGCGGTCGGACAGGACGGTAAGCTCCGCGATGGTCTGCGCCACCGAACGGCGGCGCGCGACATGTTCGGACAGGCGGGCAAAGAGCCGTGAGAGCAGGCTGCCGCTCCAATCCGTCGGATGTGTGATCTGGATGCAGGTCATCGGATCGAACTCGCTGTCGGGGACATCCCCGTTTCTTGACCACATAGTTGGGTTTTTGCTGCGCCGCCGCAATAGCCGCCGCCGCAATGCTGCCATGCAGCAATTGCAAGCCTCGCGCAGCGAGCGCCCCATGACCATGCGCAGCGCCCAAATACCGGGCAAACGCGCGACAAGTTACTGAAGTCAGGAGCCTTCGAGGCACCCCGAAAAAATGACAATACAGTCAAGAACACGCTGAAGACAGGTCATATCCGGATTTCAAGGAAAGTGACGCAACGTCAGGCATCACCGATCGTTCGCCATCGGCCGACAGGCGCCAATCGCCCGCCACAGCGGGCAGCGCGCCATCTCCTGCCCGATTCGCGCCGCGATGCAGCATCCCGCCCGGCCCTTGCACCGGGCACGCAACGAAGCAAGTAAGAGGCAAACGGTAGGAGAGGCGGATGTCGGTCACACGCGAGCAGGTTCTGGAGGCGCTGCGCGGCATCGCGCTGCCCGGCGGCGGCGACCCTGTGAGCCGCGACATGGTGCGCGCGCTGGGCATCGCCGGGGGCGACGTGCGCTTCGTGCTCGAGGCAGGCGCCGACGAGGCGACCGCGCTGGAGCCAGTGCGCGCCGCCGCCGAGGCTGCGGTCACCGCTCTGCCCGGCGTGACGCGTGCGCAGGTCGCGCTCACCTCCCCTGCGCCCGGCCAGAAGCCCGCGCAGCCTGGCATGAAGTTCGGCGGCCACCCCACGCGCGAGGCGATAGATACCTCGGGGATCGCGCGCATCCTCGCCATCGCGTCGGGCAAGGGCGGGGTGGGCAAGTCCACGCTCTCGTCAAACCTCGCCGTGGCGCTGGCACGCCAGGGCCGCCGGGTGGGGCTGCTCGACGCCGACATTCACGGCCCTTCGCAGCCGCGCATGATGGGCCTCACCGGCCGCCCTTCCTCGCCCGACGGAAAGACCATCCTTCCACTTCATGCCCATGGCGTGACCGTGATGTCGGTCGGGCTGATGATGAAGGAGGGCGAGGCCGCGATCTGGCGCGGCCCGATGCTGATGGGCGCTATCCAGCAGATGCTGGGCCAGGTGCTCTGGGGACCGCTCGACGTGCTGGTGGTGGACCTGCCGCCAGGCACCGGCGACGTGCAGCTCACGCTCTGCCAGAAGACCAAGATCACCGGTGCAATCATCGTCTCCACCCCGCAGGATGTGGCGCTGATCGACGCGGCGCGCGCGATCAACATGTTCGAGCGGCTGGAGGCGCCGATCCTCGGGCTCGTCGAAAACATGTCATCCTACTGCTGCCCGAACTGCGGGCACGAGGCGCATCTCTTCGGCCATGGCGGTGTCGCCGCCGAAGCCGAGCGGCGGGGCCTGCCCTTCCTTGGCGAGATCCCGATCTCGCTGGAGATCCGCCTTGCGGGGGACGCAGGCACGCCGGTGGCCACCGGCGACGGGCCGATGGCCGAGGCCTATGCGCGGCTTGCCGCGCGGCTGATCGCGAGCGGCCTGGCCTGACTTCGGCGCGGGAATCAGCGCCTCGAGGGGGGTGATTCGCCCCACCTCGGGCTGCGTCAACCGATATATTCACTTTTCGTTCTGTTTTCGGGCAGAAAATGCCGATCGGTGGCGCGAAAGATCCTCCCCGTATCCTATCCCAGATGATGTGGTGTTGGGAGAGGGCAACGCAACATGTGGGCATACTTCCCTGTCCAGCCCATGCGATACAGCCAATCCAAGGAGATTTTCAGCGTCATGACCATGAAATACCAGATTTAGGCATTGTCAGCCATAATTTCCCGTGTCATCAATAATCCACGATGAGGGACGGGCCAAACAAGGGCGCAAGACCCGAGGCAGCCAGAGCAGGTTTCATACAGGCCCCCCCCTTCATCGAAAAAAGAGATCCGGCGCGGCGGGTCGGGCTATGGCAGCAGTCCGATCCGCCGTTTCGCATTCAGGGGGGGCGAAACGAGGAGACAGGCGCCTTGGCGCGGACTTTCAGAGGCGAAAGCATCCACAAGGTGGACGCCAAGGGGCGGGTCTCGATCCCGGCCGCCTTTCGCCGGGTCATCGAGGAAAACGACCCTGACTGGGTGAAGGGAGCGAGTCCCAATCTGGTGATCGTCTATGGCGATGCGCGCTGGAACCGTCTCGAGGGCTACCACATGGCCGCCATCGCCGACGTCGATGCGCGCATCGCGCGACTGCCGCGCGGCTCGAAGAAGCGGCGCTATCTGGAAACCCTCTTCAACGGCCAGTCTCACCCAACCGCCGTCGACGACACCGGGAGACTGGTGCTGCCGCAGAAGCTGCGTGACAAGATCGGCATCACCGACGAAGCCTATTTCATTGCCACCGGCGACAGCTTCCAGATATGGGAACCCGCCGCCTACGCCGCCCGCGCCGCCGAAATCGAGAGCTGGTTCGCCGACGAGGGCGACGATTTCGACCCGCTGATGCTGCTCGACAGCGACGACCCAGAAGAGGATTAGGCAGGTGGCGGCGCGC
>PHEG01000061.1:6891-8163 GCA_002842835.1 Alphaproteobacteria bacterium HGW-Alphaproteobacteria-2
CGGCTGACCCTTGTGCAGGGCAGCTTCTCGGATCTCGACAAACTGGCGGCAGCGTCAGGCGCCGAACTGCTGCAAGGCGTGGTGCTCGACCTCGGCGTCTCCTCGATGCAGCTCGACCGGGCGGAGCGCGGCTTTTCCTTCCAGAAGGACGGCCCGCTCGACATGCGCATGAGCCGGAGCGGCCCCTCCGCCGCCGATCTGCTGGCCGGGGCGAGCGAGGCGGAGATCGCCGACATCCTCTTCCACTACGGCGACGAACGCGCAGCGCGGCGCATCGCGCGCGCGATCGTTGCAGCGCGCGCCGCGTCACCGCTCACCCGCACGCTGCAACTGGCCGAGATTGTGCGCCGCTGCCTGCCACGCGCGCGCCCCGGCCAGGCCGACCCGGCGACGCGCAGCTTCCAGGCGATCCGCATTGCAGTGAATGACGAGTTGGGCCAGCTCGCCGGGGGGCTGGCCGCCGCCGAGCGCGCGCTGGCGCCCGGCGGCATGCTGGCCGTGGTCACCTTCCAATCCACCGAGGACCGGATCGTGAAGCGCTACCTCGCGCTTGCCGCCGACCCGGGCGGTCGCGGCAGCCGCCACGCCCCCGCCGCGCCGCAGCGCGCACCGCGTTTCGCCGCCGTCACCCGCCGCGCCGTTGCCCCTTCAGCCGATGAACTGGCCGCCAACCCGCGTGCCCGCTCGGCCCGGCTGAGGGTGGCGCGGCGCACCGACGCGACTGCTGCCGAACCCGACCGCGCGGCGCTGGGCCTGCCCCCGCCAACCCTCGCACGGAGCCTCTGATGCGCAGTCTCTTCTATCTTGTCTCCACGCTCGCGGTGATGGCGCTCGCCTTGTGGGCCTATGACGAGAACTACCGCACCAAGGCCGCCCTCGCGGCGCGCGGCGAGGCGGCACGCGCCATCGCGGAGGCGCGCGAAGGCATCGTGATGCTGCGTGCCGAATGGGCCTATCTCAATCGCCCCGAGCGGCTGCGCGAACTGGTGGAACTGAACTTCGAAAGCCTCGGCCTGCAGCCCATGACGGCCGCCCAGCTTGCGGACATGGCACAATGAGCGAGATACGCATCCCCCTTCGCCCGCTCTCGCGCGTTCTCGCCGCGCGCGCCCGCGGCGAGAACCCCGACAACATCGAGCGCGCCAACATCCGCGCCCGCCACGATCATCTGCGCGACACCCTGCGCCAGCGCGCCGAGACGCGGCTTCTGATGCTCGCGGTTGTCTTCTCGGTGCTCTTCGGCACCGTGGCGCTGCGCATGGGCGCGCTCGC
>PHEG01000575.1 GCA_002842835.1 Alphaproteobacteria bacterium HGW-Alphaproteobacteria-2
ATCGGTCCTGAGCTTGTCCCAGGCCCCCGAGAGCGTCATCAGCCCGTTGATCATCCCGCCCCAGGACGGCATCCAGAGCATGATCGAGAACACCATGCCCAGCGTCGAGGCCCAGTCGGGCAGCGCGGTGTAGTGAAGGTGGTGCGGACCCGCCCAGATATAGAGGAAGATCAGCGCCCAGAAGTGAATGATGCTGAGCTTGTAGCTGAAGACCGGCCGTTCGGCCTGCTTCGGCACGAAATAGTACATCATGCCAAGGAAGCCCGCGGTCAGGAAGAAGCCCACGGCGTTGTGGCCGTACCACCACTGCACCATTGCATCCTGCACGCCCGAGAAGACCTGCACCGATTTCGAGCCGAAGATCGACACCGGCACGCTGAGGTTGTTGCCCAGATGCAGCATCGCAACGGTTACGATGAATGACAGGAAAAACCAGTTGGCCACATAGATATGCGGCTCCTTGCGCTTCATGATGGTGCCCAGGAAGACGGCCAGATAGGCCAGCCAGACGATGGTGAGCCACCAGTCCACATACCATTCCGGCTCGGCGTATTCCTTGCTCTGCGTGGCGCCCAGCAGATAGCCGGTGGCGGCCAGCACGATCACGAGCTGGTAGCCCCAGAACACGAACCAGGCGAGGTTGCCGCCCCAGAGCCGCGCGGCGGTGGTGCGCTGCACGATGTAGAAGGAAGTGGCGATCAGCGCGTTGCCCCCGAAGGCGAAGATCACCGCCGAGGTGTGCAGCGGCCGCAACCGCCCGAAGTTCATGTAGGGCTGCGCCCAGTCGAAATTGAGATAGGGGAAGGCAAGCTGGAACGCGATGAAGGTGCCGGCGAGAAAGCCCACGACGCCCCAGAGCGCGGTGGCGATGACGCCCGCGCGCACCACGCCGTCCATGTAGCCGGTCTCGGGCGCGGCTTTCGGCTCGCCCATGCCGCGCAGAACCCACAGGAAGGCCAGGCCCGCCGCCAGCATCACGGTCAGCGCATTGACCAGATAGGCGGTATCACGGGCGTAGTTCGCGGCGATCGCGGCCAGCAGCGCCACCAGCGCCAGCGCCGCGAGTTTCACGTAATCCCACATCGCATGTCCCCTTGCAGTGACAG
>PHEG01000576.1 GCA_002842835.1 Alphaproteobacteria bacterium HGW-Alphaproteobacteria-2
TGCGGCCAGAAAATCGTTTGCCATTGCAGCCCGGCTGCGGCCGCGCAATCCCGACATCCAGCTTGCCCTGGCCGGGTCGGCCTATCAGGCAAGCGATGCCCCGGTTGCCCTCTGGGCAGCCAACAACACGCTGACCTTGCGCCCGAACGATCAGGAGGCCCTGCGAATCGCGTCCCTTTCCAGCGCCGCGCTCGGAATGGAGTCCAGCGCCCTTGAGTTTAAGGACCGTTTCCAGCAGGCGAACCCCACGGAGGATGTGCACATTCTTAACGACAGGATCCGGGCGTGGAAAAGGGTGCATGCGCAAGCCGATATTTCCGGCAACGCCGCTGTCCCAGCCAAGGAAACGAACCCTGGAGATCCTGCCCCTGATGCTGCTGCGGAGCCTCTCCGGCCCACGGAATCCGCCCCTGGGAATCTCCCGCCAACCACGCAAGCGCCCCCCCCCTCTGGCAACGCGGGCGAAATCATCGGCGAGCCGGGTCAGGGGGTGCTGGCGCCCTCTTGGAGCGACTGCGTGCAGTCGTCGACCAGCCAATCCTCCAGCAGCAGCAGTTGGGGGGGGGGAAGCAGCAGTAGCTGGGGGAGCAGCACCAGCAGCGATGCGACCGAGAAGTTGACTGCCCTGCCTTCGCCCTGCAAGGGCATAGCTTTGCCGCGCATGACCGTGGTGGATGTTACCATTGTCCGCACGCAGGAAACCACCGGATACACCAATGGCGTCAATCTGCTCGACGGGCTGAAAATTGTCCTGAACGGCAGTTGGGAAAGGAAGACCACATCCAACAGTGACCCAAGCGACGATATCCGCAGCACGACCGTCATGCGCAGCCTGGGTCTCCCCGAAAAGGGGATCACCTATTCGCTCAATATCTTCAACGCCGGAGATACGGTGGCGGACGTGATTGCCCGGCCGAGCCTGTTGGCCCTTGACCGGACACCCGCCACCTTCTTTTCCGGCTCAACGATTTCCGTTGCGCAGGCGGGTGAATACGGCGGCACCTTGTCCGACAAGAACATCGGTGTAAGCCTCTCGGTCACGCCCACCTTCATCGACGACGACCGCCTGCTCCTGGCGGTGAAGGGCGCACGCTCCTTCATTGGGTGAAGGGCGCACGCTCCTTCATTGAGCCTGCCCAATTTGAGGGATTGGATACGCTTACCTCGACCAATAACATTGTCTCCACCAACGTCATCATGCGTTTCGGGGAAACGCTTATCCTTTCCGGCCTGCGCGAGCGCGAATTCATCAATGGAAAGCAAGGCGTACCCCTGCTGCGCGACGTGCCCGTAGTCCAATACCTCTTCTCGACCCATGAGGAATATGACTATTCGCACCACGTTTTGATCCTGCTTACTCCCCGAAAACCGCCGACATATTCGGAAACCCTTCGTGCTGCCAACGTCTATGCCTATTCGCCGGAGTTCCAGAAGGAGCCCATCGACACGGCCGCTTCCGAAGCCAATGACGCGCTGCGTCCCCAGCGTCCGCATCTGGAGGCCATCATGGCGAAACTTCGGCTGAATCGTTATCAGCATGAGTTTCGCACCGGCGATCTGTCGCACCGGCGCTTTGCCCCGCGCCCTTCGCTGGAGCGTGTGCTCCAGGACGTCAAACAGATGATGTATTTCTGAATCGGGATGGAGGAGTAATGAGAATTTCAGTCAAGGCAGTGGCGGTATTCCTATTGGTGTTCGGTGTTTCCAACGCACCAACGCAGGCGGCAACCCTTCCTCCCAATTTCGACACCTCCGTCCTGACGGACCTCCACAGTGAGCTGAGTGGTTTTGGCACCGATCCTGCCAAGCAGATTTCCAATGCTCTCCTC
>PHEG01000062.1:0-1392 GCA_002842835.1 Alphaproteobacteria bacterium HGW-Alphaproteobacteria-2
CCGATCTGGCCGGGTTCACGCCGCCCACCGCCGAGCAGTATCTGGGTTTCGCGCGTGAGGTAATCGCACGCTTTCATCAGCCCGGCGGGCGGCTGCGCTTCGTGCTCTCGCCGTCCGGGCCGCAACGCTGCACCCATGATCTGCTGGTCGGCGCGCACGAGCTGGCGCGCGAAATCGGCACGCTTTTCCACATTCATGTGCTGGAATCCAAGAGCCAGGTCGTGGCGGGCGAGATGGAGGGGCGTTCGCTCGTGCGACTGATGGACGATCTTGGCATTCTGAGCGACCATTCGGCGCTGGCCCATTCCATCTGGATCAACGACGAGGACATCGCGCTCATGGCCGACCGCGGTGCCTCGGCGATCCACAACCCGATCTCGAACCAGAAGCTGGGTTCCGGCATCATGCCCTGGCGCAAGCTGCACGCGGCCGGCGTGAATGTCGCGCTGGGGGCCGATGGCACCTCGACCAACGACACACCACGGATGTTCGACGTGCTGCGCTCGGCGGCGATACTGCACAACCTCTCGACGCCTGACTACAGCCAGTGGCCAAGCGTGCACGAGGTGCTGCACGCGGCGACAATGGGCGGCGCGCGGGCGGCGCAACTCCACCGCGAGATCGGCTCGATCGAGGTTGGCAAGCGTGCCGATCTGGTGGTGCTCGACACCAATTCGCTCAACTTCACGCCGCTCAACGATCTTCGGCACCAACTCATCCATTGCGAGAACGGCACCTCGGTGCGCATGGTTCTCGTGGATGGTGAGGTGGTGGTAGAAGATGGTCGGCTCACCCGGGTGAACGAGGACGACATCCTGGGCGAGTTGCGTGCGGCGATGCCCGCCTTCCGCGATCAACCGTTTCAGCGCGCCGCCCGGCGAGTGGTGGCAGCTTTGACCGGGACCATTGTGCTGCAGATTGCGGCCGGGTCGTATGTAAACGCCGGAGAAACCCGGCAAGACAGGGAGATGAGAGGATGTTGATGCGCTTTGCGGTATTTGCCCTGGCAGGGCTTCTGACCCCGTTGTCGGCGCTGGCTGACGACACGATGGAGCGGATCCGCGACACCGGCCGGATCACGGCCGCCACCGAGGCGGCCTTCAAGCCCTTCGAATATGTCGAGGACGGGCGGATCGTGGGCTTCGGCGCCGATCTGCTGGCAGAATTCGCCGCCGATCTGGGCGTCGAGGTCGAACAACTCGACCTGCCCTTCCAGGGCATCCTCGCGGGGCTAGCGGCCGGGCAATACGATCTGGTCGCCACCTCGGTTGCGATCAATCCCGAGCGGGCGAAAAGCTATGCCTTCTCGCGCCCTTTTGCGGCTATCGCCAATGTCGTCGTGACGCTGACGGACGACGACCGTGTGCAGGCAATGGACGACCTCAACGGCAT
>PHEG01000062.1:1455-12681 GCA_002842835.1 Alphaproteobacteria bacterium HGW-Alphaproteobacteria-2
CCGCGTGGCAATGGAATACGGCGATCCGGTTTATTTATCTTGGGTCGTCCGCCCCGAGGCGACCGAGTTGCTGGCCGCGCTCAATGCCACGATTACCCGGCTGCACGAGAGCGGCAAGCTCTACGAGATGCAGGAGAAATGGGTGGGCATCGTGACCGAGAGCCCGGCTACGGGCTATCTGCCCGAAGGCGCGATCCAGACCCGCTGAGCGGGGCGGGGCGTGGACGTTTTCCTGCGCGCGGGCCGGAGCCTGCCGCTGCTGCTCGACGGGCTGGCGGTCACCGCCGCGATCTGCGTGCTGGCGGTGGCGCTGGCGCTGGCCGGGGCGGTGGCCATCGTGGCGGTGCGGCGCGCAGGGCCGCGCTGGCTGGCGCTCGCGGCGGCGTGCTTCGTCGCGCTGATGCGCGGTCTGCCGATCGTGGTGCTGGTCTTCCTGCTCTACTTCGGCTTGCCGGCGGCGCTGGGGCTGGGGCGGGTCTCGGCCTTCTGGGTCGGCGTCGGGGCTCTGGCGCTGAACGGCGCCGCCTTCATGTCGGAGGTGCTGCGCGGAGCGATTGCCCGGCTGCCGGCGGGCCAGGGGGATGCAGCGCGCGCCCTAGGGCTGCTCCCCTGGCAGGTCTGGCGGCGCGTTCTGGTGCCGCAGTTACTGCCCGTAGCGCTGCCCGCTCTGGCCGGCGAGATCGGCTTCATCGTCAAGGCGTCGCCCGTGCTTTCGCTGATCACCGTGGTGGATTTGACGCGCCGTGCCCAGCAGGTGACGATGCAGACCTTCGACCCGCTGGCGCCTCTGCTGGCGGCGGCGCTGCTCTATTTCCTGCTCATCGGGGCGGTGGCGCTGGCGTCCCGCTGGCTGGAACAGCGGTTGCTGCCGGAGGGCCGGACGTGATGAGCGATCTGCTGGCGCGCTATCACGGGGTGATCCTCGACGGGCTGCTGACCACGATCGCGCTGGTGGGTGCGGGGTTTCTTGTGGGTATCGCGCTGGGCGCCCTGCTCGCCGTGCCGCTGAGCGCGAGTGCCGCACTGCCCCGCGCCCTGGCGCGCGCGTATGTCGAGGTCATCCGCAACACGCCCTTCCTCATCCAGGCGATGCTGCTCTTCGCCCTTTTCGGCGTGCTGCGCATCCGCATCGAGCCGGCGGCGGTCGGCGCGGCGGCGGTGGCGATCTATACCGCCGCTTACATGGCCGAGATCCTGCGGGGGGCGCTGCATTCCATCCCAACGGGCCAGTACGACGCGGCCCGCGCGCTGGGGCTGCCGCGGCATGTGCGCGCGCTGCGGGTTATAGCGCCGCAGCTGATGCCCTTCGTATTGCCGGCGGGTGTCAACCTGCTGGCGACGGTGACCAAGGAATCGGCCTTCCTCTCGGCTGTCTCGGTGGCCGAACTGACCTATTCCGGGCAGGTGGTCATCGCCCAGACCTTTCGCGTGTTCGAGGTCTGGGCCATCGTGGGGCTGCTCTATCTGGCGCTGGTGCTTGCCGTACTGGGGCTGGCGCAACGGTTGGAGCGGCGCTTGCGCTGGGTGGTTTCGACTGGCTGACAACACGGGGTTCGCCCCGCCTTTTCCGAAGCCGATCTGGCCGCGCGGCGCTGGCTGGCCCGACGGATGGCCGAGGCGGGGCTCGCGCCCACCATGGATGCCTTCGGCAACCTCTTCGGCCTGCCGCCCGGGTCCGAGCCCTGTCTGCTGCTCGGCTCACACAGCGACAGCCAGCCCGAGGGCGGTTGGCTCGATGGCGCATACGGGGTGATCGCAGGGCTCGAAGTGGCGCGGGCAACCCGGGAGGCAGGTGGCCCGCCCATCGCCGTCGTTTCGTTCCAGGACGAGGAAGGGCGCTTCAATCCGCTGGGTGGTAGCCGAGTCTGGGCCGGCGTGCTGTCCCCTGAGGAGGCTGACCGGGCGACCGACATCGCAGGCATGACGCTGGCCGAGGCTCGCGAGGCGCTGACAACGTTCGACATCAGCGAACCTGTGCCGGCGTCGCGCTTCCGCGCCTTCGTCGAGATGCATATAGAACAGGGCCCGATGCTCGACGATGCCGGAGAGTCGATCGCCGTGGTGGAAAACATCGTCGGCATCCGTGGCGAGCGCTACCGGCTGACAGGTGAACAGAACCATGCCGGCACCACGCCGATGCATCTGCGCCGCGACGCTTTCCAAGGGCTAGCGGAGTTCGCAGTTCGGCTCAACGAACGGCTCGCCCCGGTGGTGACGCCGCGCACTGTTTGGACCATCGGCCATGCGACACTGCATCCCTCTGCGGCCTCGATTGTGCCGGGGCGGGCAGAGTTCACCATGCAGTGGCGCGATGCCGAGACGGCGCGTCTTGACCAGATGACGGGCATCATCCGCGAGACAGCCGAGGCGGTGGCGCGCGAACGCGGGTTCGGGCTCGAACGCTGGGCCTATGCCGAGATTCCGCCGCGCCTGTGTGACGCCCGGCTGGTCGAAGGGCTGGCCGGGGCGGCCGAGGCAGTTGCCCCGGGTCGATGGCGGCGGATGACCTCGGGCGCGCTGCACGACGCGGCCAATCTGGTTCCGCTCATGCCTACGGCGATGCTCTTCGTGCCCTCTATCGGAGGGATCAGCCACAGTTTCGCCGAGGACACATCGCGTTCCGACCTGGTGTTGGGCGCGCACGTTCTGGCGTGTGCATCTGCCACGATCTGAGCCGTCAGGCGGCACCCGTGATCCCGAATGCATCCAGCAGATCGGCGCGGAAATAAGCGGCAGCCGGTGTTTGCGGCACTGTCTTGCGCGTGATCAGTTCCAGCATGCTATCGAAACGCATCAACTCTGACAGGATTGAAACCATGGCACCCTGATGCGTCCAAGCGCGAGCAAAATGCTCGGGCAGAAAGCCGATATAGGCTCCCGAGAGGATCAGCATCGCCGTCGCTTCCATGTTCTCGGCCTGGGCGGAGGTGTTCAGATGTTCGGCGTAAGGGATGGCGCTTTCGGGGACATAACTGCGGCGCGCGAACTTGTATCTGCCGAGATCGCCGGGTGCAGGCCCGGGCGGAGGCAGGGCGGCCAGCGGATGGTCCCGCGCGGCGTAGAGCCGCTGCGCCTCGGGGATCAGCGGACGGTAGTCGAGCGCCGCGAGCCGTTGCGTATAGCCGCCGATGCCGATATGGAACCGTCCTTCGATCACCGCACGCTCAATCTCTGCCGGAGTGGCGATGTGCAGGCTGACCTCTACCGCACCGTGGCGCGCCTCGAAGCGCGCCAACGCCCGTGGCAGGGCGAAGTCGGGGTTGGTCACCACGCTGTCCACGCAACCGATATGCAACTCGCCGGTGAGGCGGCCGCGCAGCGCCTCGACCTCGGAGCCGAAACTGTCGATGGCGCGGAACAGGCTCTGCGTGGCCTCGTAAACCCGCCGACCCTCGGGGGTCACGCGAAAGCCGCTGCGCCCGCGTTCGCAAAGCCGCATGTCGAGCCGTGTCTCGAGCGCGGTCATATGCACGCTGATGGTCGATTGGCTGACGTTCAGCGCCACCTGGGCGGGCGCGAAGCCGCCACAATCGACCACGGTGGCGAAGACCCGCAGCAGGCGGATATCGACATGCGAGAGCTTTAGCGGCTGGGCCATGGGGTCCGTTCCGGCAGGATCACTTCGCAAATCATAAAGTGAAGATCATAACTTGCTGGGACGAATACCGGCGCCGCATCGTCGAGGAGGATGCGGTCGTGCTGCTGCCCGTCGGCGCGATGGAGCAGCATGGCTATCACCTGCCGCTCGGCACCGACTGGCTGATGGCGAGCTACATGGCGCGCCGCGCGGCCGAGAACATCGGCGGCATCGTCGCGGCGCCCGTGGTCTATGGCTACCGCTCGCAGCCGCGCACCGGCGGCGGCCCGCATCGCTGCGGCACGACCAATCTCGACGGCGGCACGCTGATCGCGCTGGTGCGAGATGTGCTGCGCGAGATCGCCCGTCACGGGGCGCGCAAGATCGCGGTGATCGACGGCCATTTCGAGAACCGCTTCTATCTCGACGAGGCCTGCCATCTGGCGATGCGCGACCTGCGGGCCGAGGGCACCGGGGGCGTGCGCATCCTCAAGATGCTCTACGCCGAGCGCATCCGCCCCGAGACGCTGGAACGGGTCTATGCCGGGCGCGATTTTCCCGGGCTCGACCTGGAGCATGGCGGGGTGCTCGAAACCGCGATGATGCTCTACTGCCACCCCGGACTGGTGGACATGTCGCGCATCGCCGACGAGCCCGCGCCGGCCTTTCCGCCCTACGACCTGTTTCCGCCCGAGCCCGGCTGGGTGCCGGCCTCGGGCTGCCTGTCGTCGGGCAAGGGGGCGACGGCCGAGATGGGGCGGCTGCTGGTCGAGGAGTTCGTGCAGCTGGTGACGGAGGCGTTGCGATCGGAATTCCGCTGACCTGCCGCGTGGCGGGTCGGCGGCCTTGGCACGGCGACGTGCGAAACAACAGACAGGGAGACTGACATGACAACCGACAGACGAACATTCGTGGCGCTTGGCGCGGCGGCCGGGCTCGCCGCCATGAGCGGCATGGCGATGGCGCAGGATTTCCGCGCCGCCGTGGTGCTGCCCGGCTCGATCACCGACCAGTCCTTCAACCAGGTGGTCTACGAGGGGCTGGTGAAGGCGAAGGAACGCCTTGGCATCGAGGTCGCCTTCAGTGAGAAGGTCAAGCAGGCCGATCAGGTCTCGGCCATGTCCGACTACGCCCGGCGCGGCTACGACGTGGTGATCGGCGCGGGCGGCGAGTTCACCGCGGCGGCCGAGCGTGTGGCGCGGCAGAACCCTGACGCGATGGTGGTGGTCATAAATGGTGCACCGACCGAGGGAATCGCCACCTTCAACTACAACAACCCGCATTTCGGCTATGTTCTGGGCTATGTCACTGGCCGGATGAGCGAGACCGGCAATGCCGGGATCGTCGGCGGGCAGGAGTTCAAGGCCTTCCTCGATCTGGTCGAGGGCTTTCGCAAAGGCTGGGCCGCCGGCGGCGCGACGGGCGAGGCGATGGTTACCTATACCGACGACTGGGACGATGTCGCGAAGGCCAAGGAGGCGACGCTCAATCTGATCAACCAGGGCGCCGATGTGGTTATGCCCTATCTCGACAACGGCTCGGTGGGTGTCATCCAGGCGGCCGAGGAAAGCGGTATCTGGGTCGCGGGCCTGTTTGCCGACCTCGGCAAGTCGGTGCCGGAAACGAACCTCGCCTCGACCGTTCTCGACTTCTCCGAAGCGACGGCGCAAGCCATCCAAATGGCCCATGAGGGCACGTTGGAGCGCAAGAACTACGAGTTCGATGTCGGCTCGAAGGCCGGCTACCTCGGCACGCTCCACTCCTCCGTGCCCGAGGAAGTTCGCGCCGAGGTCGAGGCGATCATCGCCGAGATGCAGGCTGGTACCTTCGAGATGTGACCCCTCGCGGCGCCGGGATGTCGGCGCCGCATCCACCGCCCGTTTTCCCAAACGCGAAGTTCGCTGAGGCTGGTCTATGACCGAATACAAGCTGCTGCTCGACGATATATCCAAGAGTTTCGGAGCGACGCGCGCGAACGATCGCGTCACACTCGCGGTGCGGCCAGGCAGTGTGCATGCAATCCTGGGGGAGAACGGCGCGGGCAAGAGCACGCTGATGAACATTCTCTATGGGCTCTACCGGCCCGACTCCGGGCGTATCCTAGTGGATGGCCGTGAGGTCGAGATCCACAGCCCGCGCGATGCGCTCGACGCCGGTATCGGCATGGTGCATCAGCATTTCATGCTCGTCACCCAGCTCTCAGTGGTCGAGAATATCGTTCTGGGAATGAAGAGGCTGGGGCTGCAGCTCAATCTGGCGGCCCATTCCCGGGCGCTCGAAGAACTCAGCCAGTCCTTCGGCTTCGACATTGATCCGTGGGCAGAGGTCGGCAAGCTTTCAGTGGGAATGCAGCAGCGGGTGGAGATCCTCAAGCTTCTCTACCATGAGGCCGATATCCTGATCCTCGACGAGCCGACCAGCGTGCTGACCCCGGGCGAGATCGGCCCGTTCTTCGATCTCTTGCGGCGACTGCGTGATGCGGGTCGGACAATCATACTGATCACCCACAAGCTCGACGAGGTCATGGCGATCGCGGATCGAGTCACCGTGATGCAGGACGGAAAGGTCAAGTCCGAGCTGTCGACTGAAGAGGCTGATACTGACATGCTTGCTCATCTGATGGTGGGGCGCGAGGTCATGGTCCGCGTGCGCCACCCCAACCGTAGTCCCGGCGCGACCATGCTGCGGCTCGAAAAGATCAGCGTGGCGGACGCGCGAGGGTTGCCAGCACTCGATGTTGTTTCGATCGATCTGCGAGCAGGCGAGGTGCTGGGTATCGCCGGGGTCGATGGCAACGGCCAGGCGGAACTGGCGCGCGTGATCGCGGGTCTGGTGCCGGCGCAGTCGGGTCGCCTGCTGCTCGAAGGGGTCGACATCACCGGGGCCGGCGTGGCCGAGCGGCTGCAGCGCTTCGGCATTGCCTATGTCCCTGAGGACCGCCACCGCGACGGACTTGTTCTGGACGCAAGCGTGGCGCAGAACGCGGTACTGCGCCGCTACCGCAGTCCCCCTTTCGCGCGGATGGGTTTTTTCCGCCCGGCAATGATCCGCGACCATGCGCAGCGGCTGGCCGACAGCTACAGCGTGCGCATGCAATCGGTGGATCAGCCAATCCGATTTCTGTCAGGCGGCAATCAGCAGAAGGTCATCCTCGCACGCGAACTCGACGGTGAACCCCGCGTGCTCGTTGTGGCGCAGCCCACCAAGGGGCTTGACGTGGGCGCGATAGAATTTGTGCAATCCGAGATCATTGCCCAACGCGACCGCGGTGTGGCGGTGCTCTATATTTCGACCGAACTGGAACATCTTCTCGATGTCGCCGACAGGGTTGGCGTGCTTTATCGCGGGCACCTGATGGATGTGCTGCCAGCAGAGGATGCAAGCGCCGAGCGTGTCGGGCTGCTCATGGCGGGTGTCGCGCCACAACGGGCGGGTGCGGCATGACGCGGTTCCTATCCCTTGTCTTTTTGCTGCGCGGCCTGCTGGCGGTGTTCGCCGCGCTTCTGATCGGTTCCGTTCTGATCCTCGCCGCGGGTGCCGATCCGCTGACGGCCTATGGCACGCTTTTTCAGGGCGCGTTCCTCGACTACTGGGGCTTCGCCACAACGCTGCAGATCATGTCACCACTGTTGCTGGCAGGACTCGCGGTGGTGCTGCCGCTGCGCGCGGGGCTCTTCAACATTGGCGCCGAGGGGCAGATCTATATCGGTGCCCTCTTCGCAACGGTGATCGCGCTCTATGTTCCGGGCCTGCCGGGTCCGTTGCATATCCTGCTGTGCAGCTTCGCGGGGGCCCTCGGCGGCGCGCTCTGGGCGCTCATTCCGGCGCTGCTGAAAGCCTACCGGCGGATCAACGAGATCATCGTCACGCTGCTCCTGAACTTCGTGGCGCTGCACTTTGTGAGCTTCATGGTCGGAGGGCCGATGATGGAGCCGGGCGCGCCCTATCCTTATTCACCCGAAATCCCCGAGTCGCTCTTCCTGCCGCATCTGCTGCCCCGGACGGACGCCCATGCCGGCGTGCTGGTGGGCGTGGTGATCGCGCTGGTGATGTTCGCGGTCTTCCACCGCGGCACCTTCGGCTTCTCGCTCGACACGGTGGCGCGCAACCCCGACGCCGCGCGCTATGCCGGCATCTCGGTCGAGCGCCATATCATCGTGGCCTTTCTCGTCGCCGGTGCCATCGCCGGGCTCGCCGGGACCTTTGAGGTGCTGGGCCACCGTTACCGGCTGTTCCACGCCTTCAGTCAGGGTTACGGCTACGACGGCATCGTGGTGGCCTTCCTTGCCGGCCTTAGCCCGCTGCTCGCCATCGTCTCGGCGCTGTTTCTCGCCGGGCTGCGCGCCGGGGCGAGCATCATGCAGCGCGCCGTGGGCATCGAGACCACGGTGATCGAGGCGATCCAGGGACTCGTGATCCTGTTCGTCGCCGTCAGCCTCGCCTTCCGTTACCGCGCGACCGAGGTCGGCAGGGCGCTGCGCCGGCGGCAGGAGGTCGAGCGTGCGCTCGATGCCGAGTCGGAAGAGCGGGAGAGCTGACCGATGGATCTGCTGAACCTTCAGACCCTGACCGACATGCTCGGCACCAGCCTGCGGCTGTCGGTGCCGCTCATCTTCGCTGCGCTGGGCGGGGTGCTGAGCGAGCGCAGCGGCGTCTTCAATATCGCGCTTGAAGGCAAGATCCTGGCCGGTGCCTTCGGTGCGGCGCTGGGTGCCTTTCTCTTCAACGATCCTTTCGGCGGGTTACTGGTGGGCATCCTCTTCGGCATGCTCGCCGGGTCGATCCTTGCCGTTCTCGGCGTGTCGCTTGGCGTGAACCAGATCGTTACCGGTATCGCGATCAACCTCTTCGTACTTGGTATAACCGCTTTCTTATCACGTATTGTCTTCGGTGCTCAGGCCAACACGCTGCGCCTCCCGGGTTTCAAGCCGATCGACCTGCCGGGCCTGTCTTCAATCCCGGTCATCGGTCCGGTTCTGTTCCGCCAGGATCTGATGGTCTATCTGATGATCGCGCTGGCCATTCTGGTGTTCCTCTTCCTCTACCGCACCCCGTGGGGGCTGGCGGTGCGGGCGGTTGGCGACAACCCGGCAGCGGCCGACACCGCCGGGATACCGGTGCATGGCGTGCGCTACGGCTGCGTAATCGCCGCTGGGGGGCTGGCGGCGATGGGCGGCAGCTACATCGTGCTCTCGCAGGTATTCCTGTTCTCCGAGCACATGAGTGCAGGCAAGGGCTTCATCGCGCTGGCGGCGGTCATTCTCGGCCGCTGGCACCCGCTGGGGGCGCTAGCAGCCTGTCTGCTCTTCGGGATGTTCGATGCACTGCAACTGCGCTTGCAGTTCAACTATCAGGACGTGCCGCATCAGTTTTTCCAGATGCTGCCATACCTGATCTCGATTCTTGCGCTGGTCGGGCTGGTCGGTAAGCCGCGCCCCCCTGCCGCAATCGGCCGGGACTACCGGCGCGAGGCCAAGTGAGCACGAAGGGAGGACGAAATGAAAATTGACCCCATCACTCAGGCAGCTGACATGCCGCCCATAAACGTGCGCTGCGAATGGGGTGAGCTGAAGGAATGCGTCTATGGCGGCTACGACCAGTTCGTATTCCCAAAGTTTCTTCAGGACGCAGATGTGCGCCCCTCGGGCGATTTCCGCGAGTTCTGGTTTGAAAATCAGGAAAGGGACGTGCGCGAGGCCGATCCGGATTTCTATTCCCGCGTGGCGAAAATCATGGTGTGCTGACTGGCTGGATGCGCGATCCGTTTGTGACCATCGGCAATAACGTCATCGAACTCGCGCCCCGCAGCCTGTTCCATCGCCGCCAGCGTTTCGCCATCCGGAGTATCCTGGCGGGGACCATGTCACGTGGCGCGCGCTATTTCGCTCAACCCGACTCAGGGGCGGATGACGACAACGACGGCCTCTCAGGCTGGGGCTATCTGGAAGGGGGCGATATTCTCGTTCTTGGAGAGACGGTGCTGGTCGGTCATTCCGGAAACTGTTCCAATCCCGAGGGTGCACGTTGGCTACAGCACGTCCTGGGATCGGAGTACCGGGTCGAGATGGTGCGTGTGGACCCGCGCTTCTCGCATCTCGACTGCGTCATGCTGACCCCCCGTGAGGGTGTGGCGGTGGTGTGCCTCGAATGCCTTCCTGACGGGGTGCCCGACTGCATGAAGGACTGGGATCTGATCGATGTTCCCTATGACGTGACCAAGGTGCACATGGGCTGCAACAATCTCACGCTGAACGACCGGACGGTGGTGGTGCCAGCGGGAGAGCCGCACGAGCCGGTTGCCGATGCCCTGAAAGCGCGCCGATTCGAGGTGATCCGCTTGCCATATGATGCCGTCTATTGCCTCGGGGGGTCTTTCCGCTGTGCCCATCAGCCGTTGATTCGCCTCTAGCGGAGTGAAGGGAGATATTCGGGATGATCACCAATCCCATCGAATGGCCGAACGGCGCGCGCTGCGCGGCCGCCATCACCTTCGACATCGACGCCGACAGCCTGATCCATGTGGCGCGGCCCACGGACGGGTTTGACCGGCTCGCCCCGATCTCGATGGGCCGATATGGCCCCACCGTGGCGGTGCCGCGCATCCTCGCGACCTACCGCCGGTTGGGGCTGAGGCAGACCTTCTTCATGCCGGCATGGTGCATGCAGACCTACCCCGATACCGTTGAGGCGATCTTGAAGGACGGCCACGAGATCGGACATCATTCCTGGTTGCACGAGAACCCAGCGAGCCACTCGGACGCGGAACAGGGCTACTGGTTCGATCGTGCCACGGATCTGCATGTGCGCATGACCGGCCGCGCCCCGCGCGGCTATCGCGCGCCCGTCTACAATGTCACGCAGGGTGTGCTCGACCGCCTGATCGATCGCGGCTTCGCTTATGACAGCTCGCTGATGGCCGACGACATGCCCTATGTGATGGAAACTGCCCGAGGCAGCTTGATCGAGATGCCTGTGCACTGGGGCAACGACGACTGGCCACCCTTCGCCCATTACGAGGAGATCGGCTATCTCATGCCGGTGCGGGCGCCCTCGGCCGGGCTCGCGCCCTTCTTCGAGGAATTCGAGGCGCAGTACGAGGCGGGCGGTTTTTGGGTCGGCATCTGGCATCCCTTCCTGACCGGCCGACTCGCACGTTGGCGCGTGGTCGAGCGGTGGCTCGAAGGAGTGCTCGCCCGCGATGACGTCTGGTTCGCCCCGCTTGAGGAGATCGCCGCCCATGTCGCCGCGCAGCGCGCCGCCGGTGCACCGGTGCGCGTCGAGCGCCTGCCATATTACGACCGACCGCAACACCTTGGCTGATCGCCCCCGGCGTCCGGGCCCTTCATCTTTTCCAAAAACGCCGGGGCCTGGGGCAGAGCCCCGGATCAGCGCCGCAGCAAGAGGAGACCCAGATGACGACGACAGCCGAAACCTTCACCCTGCCCGCCCGGCGCGGCCGCGCCGTGCGGCTGCTCGCCGGGCAGGCGATCCGCATCGTCAACACCCATGGCACGCAGGTGGTGGATACCTGGTGCTTCAGCGCCGAGGATCTGACCGAATTCATGTCGAACGAACACATGCGCCCGACGCTCGGGCGCATCTGGCCGCAACAGGGCGACGAGTTGGTGACCAACCGCCGTCGGCCGATC
>PHEG01000577.1 GCA_002842835.1 Alphaproteobacteria bacterium HGW-Alphaproteobacteria-2
GCTGGTGATGGACTGCGACACCACCGGCATCGAGCCCGATTTCGCGCTGGTGAAATTCAAGAAGCTCGCCGGCGGCGGCTATTTCAAGATCATCAACCGCTCGGTTCCGGCGGCGCTGGCGGCGCTGGGCTACGCGCCCGCGCAGATCGAGGAGATCGTGGCCCATGCGGTGGGTCACGGCAGCCTCGGCCAGGCGCCGCACATCAACCACACGGCGCTCGTTGGCCACGGCTTCGGGGCGGAGGAGATCGCGAGGATCGAGGCAGCGCTGCCGTCGGCCTTCGACATCCGCTTCGTCTTCAACCAGTGGACGCTGGGCGCAGAGTTCTGCCGCGAGGTGCTGGGCATCCCCGAGACGCAGTTGAGCGATCCGGGCTTCGACCTGCTGCGCCATCTCGGCTTCAGCCGGGCGCAGGTCGAGGCCGCCAACGACCATGTCTGCGGGACGATGACGCTCGAGGGCGCGCCGCATCTCGACCCGGCGCACTATCATGTGTTCGACTGCGCCAACCCCTGCGGCAAGACCGGGCGGCGGTTCCTCTCGGTCGAGAGCCACATCCGCATGATGGCGGCGGCGCAGAGCTTCATCTCGGGCGCCATCTCGAAGACGATCAACATGCCCAATGACGCGGGCATCGCGGATTGTCTTGATGCCTATCTGCTCTCGCACCGGCTGGGGACGAAGGCCAACGCGCTCTACCGCGACGGCTCGAAGCTCTCCCAGCCGCTGGCCGCGAGTCTCGTGGAGGACGACGAGGAGGCCGAGGAGATGCTCGCCTCCGGCAGCCCGACGCAAAAGGCCGCCGTGCTGGCCGAGAGGATCATCGAGAAGGTGATCGTGAAGGAGATCGTGCGCTCGAACCGCGAGAAGCTGCCCGAGCGGCGCAAGGGCTACACCCAGAAGGCCATCGTCGGCGGCCACAAGGTCTATCTGCGCACCGGCGAGTATGAAGACGGCAAGCTTGGCGAGATCTTCATCGACATGCACAAGGAGGGGGCCGGGTTCCGGGCGATGATGAACAACTTCGCCATCGCCATCTCGGTCGGGCTGCAATACGGCGTGCCGCTCGAGGAATTCGTCGATGCCTTCACCTTCACC
>PHEG01000578.1 GCA_002842835.1 Alphaproteobacteria bacterium HGW-Alphaproteobacteria-2
AATGGAGGGAGTGGCATGGTGCGCGATCTGGCGCTGTTTCTGGGAGAAATGATCCGGCATCCGGGCGAGGTCGTGGCCCTGGCGCCCTCGTCTGCGGCCACGGCGCGGCGCATGACCGAGGGCCTGGAAGCCGCCGTGGGACCGATCGTCGAGCTTGGCCCCGGCACCGGCAGCTTCACCCGCGCCATCCTCGCCCGTGGCATCGCTCCCGAACGGTTGACCCTGATGGAAATGAACGCGCGCTTCTGCGAGGAACTCACTCACGCCTTTCCGGGCGTCACCGTGCTCAACCGTCCGGCTCAGGAGATTGCCGAGATCGGGCTCGCGGACATCGGCGCGGTGATCTGCGGCGTGCCCGTGCTCGCGCGACCCAAGATCCAGCGCGAGGTGGTGGGAGCGGCGTTCCGGGTCATGCGCCCGGGCGGATTCTTTACCCAGATCACCTATTCGCCCCGCCCGCCGATCTCGGTCGAGATGCGTCACGAACTTGGCCTTGCATGCGAAGATCTCGGCACCGTCTGGGCCAACTTCCCGCCCGCGCAGGTGTTCCGCTTCCGCGCCGCGCGGACGCATTGAAATCCCCCCGTTTGCCGCTAAGAGGGGGGCGGCAGACGGAGGCAGACATGACCCAGACCCGCACCGAGACCGACAGCTTCGGCCCGCTCGAGGTTCCCGCCGACAAGTACTGGGGTGCCCAGACCCAGCGCAGCCTGCTGAACTTCCCGATCGGGTGGGAGCGCCAGCCGGTGGCGATCGTGCGCGCGCTGGGGGTGATCAAGCGCGCCTGCGCGCTGGTCAACATCGACCAGGGCGACATCGACCCGGCGCTGGGCAACGCCATCGCCGCCGCCGCGCAGGAGGTGATCGAGGGCCGCTTCGACGACAACTTCCCGCTGGTGGTCTGGCAGACGGGTTCCGGCACCCAGTCGAACATGAACGCCAACGAGGTGATCGCCAACCGCGCCATCGAGATGCTGGGCGGCGTCATCGGCTCGAAGAAGCCCGTGCACCCCAACGACCATGTGAACATGGGCCAGTCCTCGAACGACACCTTCCCCACCGCGATGCATGTCGCCATCGCGATGAGCGCGCGCGA
>PHEG01000063.1 GCA_002842835.1 Alphaproteobacteria bacterium HGW-Alphaproteobacteria-2
GGCGGCGGAAGCCATGACCATGGCGCAGCGGGTGGCGAAATCGAAGGCCACGGGCTTCTTCGTGGATGAGAACTGCCACCCGCAGAACATCGCCGTGATGAAGACCCGGGCCGAGCCTCTGGGTATCGAGATCACCGTGGGCAACCCGGCCGATCTCGACGCCGCCGCCGTTTTCGGGGCGATCTTCCAGTATCCGGGCACCTACGGTCATTGCACAGATTTCACGCCGCATATCGCGGCGCTTCACGGGGCGGGGGCGATTGGCATCGTGATCGCCGACCCGCTGGCGCTGACGCTGCTGAAGGAGCCGGGCGCGATGGGGGCCGACATCGCCGTGGGCTCGACGCAGCGCTTCGGCGTGCCGGTGGGCTTCGGCGGGCCGCATGCGGCCTACATGGCGACCCATGACGCGCACAAGCGTGCCCTGCCCGGGCGGCTGGTGGGCGTGTCGGTGGACAGCCACGGCCACCGCGCCTATCGCCTGGCGCTGCAGACCCGCGAGCAGCATATCCGCCGCGAGAAGGCCACGAGCAACGTCTGCACCGCGCAGGCGCTGCTGGCGGTCATGGCCTCGATGTATGCCGTCTTCCACGGGCCGGAGGGGCTGAAGGCGATCGCGCAGCGCATCCACCGCAAGACGGTGCGGCTGGCCAAGGGGCTGGAGTCGCTGGGACTGAAGGTGTTGCCGGAGGCGTTCTTCGACACGATCACCGTCGATGTCGGCCCGATGCAGGAGGTGCTGCTGAAATCGGCGCGCGAGGAGGGCATCAACCTGCGCAAGGTCGGCACCACGCGCATCGGCATCACGCTCGACGAGCGCACGCGACCCGAGGACATCGAGGCGGTCTGGCGCGCCTTTGGCCATGACCGGCGCGACAGCGACCTGACACCGGAATACCGCCTGCCCGAGGCGCTGCTGCGCGTGAGCGATTACCTGACCCATCCGGTCTTTCACATGAACCGCGCCGAAACCGAGATGATGCGCTACATGCGCCGCCTGGCCGACCGGGATCTCGCGCTCGACCGGGCGATGATCCCGCTGGGCAGCTGCACGATGAAGCTCAACTCGGAGATGATCGGCGATCTCTGCGCCAAGCTCTGCGCCATCACCGGCTATGACGCGATGTCGATGCAGCCCAATTCCGGCGCGCAGGGGGAATATGCCGGGCTGCTGACGATCCGCGCATGGCACCGTGCGCGCGGCGAGGGGCACCGCGACGTCTGCCTGATCCCCACCTCGGCGCATGGCACCAACCCGGCCTCGGCACAGATGGCGGGCATGAAGGTGGTGGTGGTCAAGGCGGCGGAAAACGGCGATGTGGACCTCGGCGATTTCCGCGCCAAGGCCGAGGCGGCGGGCGGGACACTCGCCGCCTGCATGATCACCTATCCCTCGACCCATGGCGTCTTTGAGGAGACGGTGCGCGAGGTCTGCGAGATCACCCACCGCTTCGGCGGGCAGGTCTACATGGACGGCGCCAACCTCAACGCGCTGGTGGGTCTGGCGAAGCCGGGCGAGATCGGCTCGGACGTCAGCCACCTCAACCTGCACAAGACCTTTTGCATTCCACATGGCGGCGGCGGCCCGGGCATGGGGCCGATCGGGGTGAAGGCGCATCTCGCCCCCTATCTGCCCGGCGATCCGGTCTCCGGCGAGGGGGCGGTTTCGGCCGCGGCCTTCGGTTCGGCCTCGATCCTGCCGATTTCCTGGGCCTATGTGCTGATGATGGGGGGCGCGGGGCTGACGCAGGCGACCCGGGTCGCGATCCTCAACGCCAACTACATCGCGAGCCGCCTCGCGGGGGCCTATGACGTGCTCTACAAGGGGCCGACGGGGCGCGTGGCGCACGAATGCATCATCGACACGCGCCCATTTGCCGAGAGCGCGGGCGTGAGCGTGGAGGACATCGCCAAGCGGCTGATAGACTGCGGTTTTCACGCGCCCACCATGAGTTGGCCGGTGGCCGGCACGCTGATGATCGAGCCGACCGAGAGCGAGACGAAGGCCGAACTCGACCGCTTCTGCGACGCGATGCTGGGCATCCGCGAGGAGATCCGCGCCATCGAGGAGGGGCGGATGCCGCGCGAGAACAACCCGCTGAAGAACGCGCCGCATACGATGGAAGATCTGGTGAGCGACTGGGAGCGCCCCTATTCGCGCAAGGAAGGCTGCTTCCCGCCCGGCTCGTTCCGGGTGGACAAGTACTGGGCGCCGGTGAACCGGGTAGACAATGTCTATGGCGACTGCTGCCGATGCCTTTCCGTACTGCCAGAGGGCTGCGTCTGCGGCCCTTGCTGCTGGCCTGGGCGCTGCTTGCCGCCGCGCCGGGCGCGCGGGGCGTCGAGATCGGGCTCGTTGTCGACGACCGCGAGGAACTGAAGGATTCGCTGCGCGCTGCCTCGTTGTTGATCGCGGCGAAGCGCGGCAGGGTGGACGACAACGAAGAACTGATCGCCGCGGCTCAGGCCGACTATCGCAGGCTCCTCGGCACGCTCTATGCCGAGGGGTATTACGGCGCCGTCATCCGCATTCTGGTGGACGGGCGTGAGGCGGCTGACCTTGCTCCCTTCGATGCGCCCGAGCGGATCGAGCGCATCGACATCCGTGTTGAGCCTGGCCCGCGGTTCTCCTTCGGCACAGCCGAGGTGGCGCCGCGCGCTCCTGCCACGGCACTACCGGAGGGCTTCGCGCCGGGCCAGCGCGCGCGCAGCGGCGCCATCCGCGACGCGGCGCGGGCGGGCATTGCGGGCTGGCGCTTGGCGGGGCATCCGCTTGCGACGGTCACCGGGCAGGAGATTTCCGCTCATCACCCGAGCGCCACGCTCGATGCCCGTATTCTGCTGGACCCGGGCGAGCGTGCCCGGTTCGGAACGCTGCGGTTTCCCATGGGCGGCGCCGTGCGGGCCGAACGCATCCGGCAGATCGCGGGCCTGCCCTCGGGGGAGGTGTTCTCGACCGAAGTGCTCGACCGGATGGCCACCCGCCTGCGGCGCAGCGGCGCCTTCGGGGCGGTGGCGCTCAACACGCCCGGGCCGGTCACCCCCGAGGGGCTGATCGACGTGCAGGCAGAGCTTGCCGACAGGCCGCCACGCCGCCTCGGCTTCGGTGGCGAGATCGCCTCGACGGAAGGCCTCGCGCTCACCGGATACTGGCTGCACCGAAACCTTCTGGGTGGCGCCGAGCGGTTGCGGCTCGACGCGGCGGTGAGCGAGATCGGCGGTGCTGCGGGCGGCATGGATTTCGAGTTGAAGGGTGAGTTCACGCGCCCGGCTACCTTCACCCCCGACACCGACCTGCGGTTCTTCCTTGGCGCGGAGCGTCGCGACGAGCCCGACTTCCGCACGGACACGCTGCGCGGCGAGGCCGGGGTGGTGCATCACTTTTCGGACCGGCTGGAGGGGCGGCTCGCGCTGGGGCTGGAGCAGACCCGCTCGCGCGACGATTTCGGCAAGCGCAACTTCACGCTCTTGCTGCTGCCCTCCGGTCTGCGCTGGGACGGGCGCGACAATGCGCTCGACGCAACGCGGGGGATCTATGCCGACCTCGGCCTTACCCCCTTCGTCGATCGCCAGGATACCGCGCCATCGCTCCGACTAACCTTCGACGGCCGCACCTACCAGAGCCTGGGCGAACGGCTGGTTCTGGCCGCGCGCGGGCAGCTAGGCTCCATTGCCGGGGTGGCGGACCTCGACCAGATTCCGGCAGACTTCCTGTTCTTCTCCGGTGGTGGCGGCACGGTGCGCGGGCACGACTTCCAGGAACTGGGGGCCGAGATCGGTGGCGGGCGCGAAGTGGGCGGGCGTGCCTTCGCCGCGCTTTCGCTCGAGGCGCGGGTGCGGGTGAGCGGGCGCATCGGCGTGGTGCCCTTCCTCGATCTGGGCTATGTCGGGCCCGAGCAGTTCCCCTACGGCGATGGGGACTGGCACGCGGGCGCCGGACTGGGGCTGCGCTACGATATCGGCATCGCGCCGCTGCGTTTCGATGTGGCGGTGCCGGTCCGCGGCGAAGGCTCGCGTCCGGTGGCCTTCTACATCGGCATAGGGCAGGCTTTCTGATGATGCGCCGGTATCTCTCCCTTCTCGCCTGCCTCGCGCTCTTCGCGCCGCCCCTTGCGGCGCAGACCGAGGACGAGGACCGCGGCTTTCTGGTGCGCACACTCGAAGGCGCGCTCTCGGGCGCGGGCCGGGAGGTGCGGATCGAGGGCTTCCGTGGTGCGTTGTCTTCTACCGCCACGCTGGAGACGCTGACCATCGCCGATGATGCGGGGGTGTGGATTACGCTCAGCGGTGTGGCGCTCGACTGGCGGCGCGCGGCACTGCTCTCGGGGCGGGTGGAGGTGACGGCGCTGACCGCCGACGAGATCGTGCTGGAACGGCTGCCCGCACCAGCACCCGGCCTGCCTGCGCCCGAGGCCGGCAGCTTTCGGCTGCCGGAACTGCCGGTGTCGGTGGAACTGGGCGAGATCCGCGCCGATCGCGTGGCATTGGGCGAAGCAGTTCTTGGCGAGGCGGTGGTGCTTCAGGTCGCCGGTGGCGCCGCGCTGGTCGGGGGGCGCGTGCAGGCGCAGCTTTCCGTGCTGCGCACGGACGATGGCCCGGCTGGGCGTCTGGCGCTTGATCTCGACTATGACGAGGCGGCGGCGCGCGCGGCGCTCGACGTGTCGCTGGAAGAAGCGCCCGGCGGTATCGCGGCGCGGGTTCTGGGCCTGCCGGGGGCACCGGATGTCGCACTCAGTCTGGTGGGTGCGGGGCCCTTCGACGATTTCGCCGCTCGCCTGCGGCTGATGACAGGTGGAGCCGAGCGCCTGGCGGGCAGCTTCATCCTGAAGGGTGCCGACGCGGGGGCGCGCCGCTTCTCCGCCGATCTCTCGGGGGATGTGACGGCACTGGTCGCGCCCGATCTTCGCGGCTTCTTCGGGCCTGAGGTGGCGCTGCGCGCCGAGGGACTCCGCGCGGCGGATGGCGCGCTGGAACTGGAGGATTTTACGCTTCGCGCTGCAGCGCTTTCGCTTTCGGGAGCGGCGCGGCTGGGCGCGGACGGCTTTCCCGAGCGGCTGGCAGTCGAGGGGCGGCTGGCCGCGCCGGGCGGCGGGCCGGTGCGGCTGCCGCTCGGCGGTGCGCCCGCCTTGGTGCAGTCGGCGGAGTTGCACCTTGCCCATGACGCGACCGAGGGGCCGGGCTGGACCGGCCGTTTCGCGGCGACGGGTTTCCGCCGCGGTGGCGCGGCAGCGGAGCGGCTTCAACTCGACGTGGCTGGCGAGATGGCGCGCGGCACGCCCGGTGGTGTGCCGCTCCGCCGGGTCACGGCGCGGCTCGACCTGGGCCTCTCGGGGCTCGATCTCGCCGATCCGGCGCTCGCGGGTGCGCTGGGGCAGGACGTGCGTGGCGGTGCCGACATCGCCTGGCAGGAAGACGCGCCGCTGAGACTCTCGCAGGTGCGTCTCGCCGGGCGCGACTATGCGCTTGCTCTCGACGGCACGCTTTCCGACCTCACAGGCGGCCTGCGTGCCGAGGGCCGGGCCGAGGCGCGCATCGACCGGCTGGAGTCCCTCGCCGGGCTTGCCGGGCGACCGCTGGCCGGGGCCGTGCAGCTAGATCTTTCCGGCGAGGCGGTGCTGCTGACCGGCGCCTTCGATATCGAGGCGCAAGGCAGCACCAATGGCCTCGCGGTGGGGGAACCGGTTGCCGATGCCCTGATCGGCGGGGCGGGGCGGCTTGCACTGGCGGCACGGCGCGACGCGGCGGGCCTGCTGCTGCGCAGCTTCATGCTAGAGACGCCGGGCGTCGCCGCCGGTGGCGAGGGGCGGCTCGCTACCGGAGATGCCGACATTCGCTTTCAGGCCACGATCCGCGACGTGGCACGCATCGAGCCACGGCTTGCCGGGCCCGCCACCCTTGCGGGCACTCTGGTTCAGACGGGCCCCGAGGTGCAACTCGACCTTACTGCGGCCGGCCCCGGCGGCGCGAGCGCCTCAGCCCGCGCCACGCTGGCAGAGCCGCAGGGCGCGCGCGACATCGCCGGGCAGGTGCAGGCCACGCTGCCCGATCTTTCGCGCTTCGCCGAACTGGTGGGGCTGCCGCTATCAGGGCGAGCGTCGCTCACGGCGGAGGGCACGGGCCGTCTCTCGACCGGGGCCTTCGCGGCCACCGCCGAGGCGCGCACCGAGGCGCTGGCGCTGGGACAGGCACTGCTCGACCCGTTGCTGGGCGGTGCCGGGCGGCTCTCGCTCGCGGTGGAGGGTGCGGACAACGGCGCGGTGCGCCTCTCGGACTTGCGTCTCGAGACGCCGGGCATGCTGGCCGAGGCAGCGGGCACCCTGCGCCGGAGTGCAAGCATAGTCGAGATCGACGTGCGGATCCGCGACGTGGCTTTGCTGACGCCAGAGCTTTCCGGGCCGCTCGCGCTGTCGGGTCGGGTGGCGGAAGCGGACGGAGAGCGGCTCACACTTGCCCTCGATCTCGCCGGGCCGGGGGACAGCACGGGCCGCGTCTCGGGCAGTGTGCCAGCGAGCGGCGAGGGACCGCTCGATCTCGCTCTCGTCGGGCGGCTGCCGCTGGCGCTCGCCGATGCCGCCTTGGGGCCGCAGGGGCCGCGGCTGCGCGGGCCCCTCGACATTGATCTCGCGCTGCGCGGTACGCCTGGGTTCGGGGCGCTTGCGGGGCGGGTCTCTGTCACCGGGGCGCGGGTGCTGCTGCCCGCAGAGGGCATCGTGCTGGAGGATGCCACTGCCAGCGCGAATATTGCTGGCGGCACGGCTGAACTCGAGGCACGCGCGCGGGTGCAGGAAGGCGGCAGCATTGCCGCCACGGGCCGCGTGGCGCTGGACGCCGGCGCGGGCTTTCCCGGGCAACTGGAAGTCGCCTTGTCGGAGATGGGGCTGCGCCAGCGCGGGCTTTACCGCACGGCGCTGGATGGCCGCGTCACACTCGACGGACCGCTCGCCGGCGGCGCGCTGATCGCGGGGCGCGTGGAACTGGGGCGGACCGAACTGCGCATCCCGTCCTCGGCTCTCGGCGCGGGTGGCGGGATACCCGAGATCACGCACCAGAGCGAACCGGCCGAGGTGCGCGCCACGCGCAGGCGCGCGGGGCTCGTCGCCGAGGCGCGCGCCGGCACCGGGCCGCGGCGGGCCTGGCCGCTCGACATGCTGATCGTGGCCCCGCGGCGGATCTTCCTGCGCGGGCGCGGGGTCGATGCCGAACTGGGCGGCGAAATCCGCCTCGGCGGAACCACGGCCGCGCCGCTGCCCTCGGGCCGGTTCGAACTTATCCGCGGGCGGCTCGAAATCCTGGGCAAGCGGCTGGAGCTGACCGAAGGCTCGGCCACACTGGCGGGCGATTTCAACCCCGAGGTCCGGGTCGTCGCGCGCTCGCGCTCCGACGACGGAACCGAAGCCTTCATCACCCTCGCGGGCTCCGCAGACAACCCGGAGATCACCTTCTCCTCTGTGCCCGACCTGCCGCAGGACGAGGTTCTGGCGCGGCTGTTCTTCGGACGCGGCATCGAGACGGTCTCGCCGCTGCAGGCCGCGCAGCTTGCCTCCGCCGTGGCCACGCTTGCGGGTGGCGGGAACGGTGGCGGCCTGCTCGGCGGATTGCGCCGCGGCGTCGGGCTCGACGATCTCGATGTCACGAGCAGCGCGGAAGGCGTGACCACGGCACGGGTGGGAAAATATGTCACCGAGCGGGTCTACACCGATGTCGAGGTCGGTTCCGACGGGCGCAGCACGGTCTCGATCAACCTCGACGTGACCGGCGACCTGCGCGCCCGCGGGCGGGTGAACACCGAG
>PHEG01000579.1 GCA_002842835.1 Alphaproteobacteria bacterium HGW-Alphaproteobacteria-2
CGCGATCGCGCGCGCCAGCGCCCGGGTTGCAAGCGGTGCGGGCAGCAGGCGCAGCACGGCCTGCGCGCGGCGCGGTATCCGATGCGCAAGGATATAGTCGGCGGTGCCCGCGCCCGCCTCGGCAGTGACGCGCTGCGCGGACTCGGGGTGAGCCGCGGCCAGCGCACGGAAGAGTGCCACGGCCTGCGCTTCGGGGATCATCGCATGGCCGTCTGGCAGGCAGGCGACGCCTGCATCCTTCAGCAGCGCATCGCGCGCCGAGCGCCCGAGGTAACGGTCGAGCGGCGCGAGCATCTGCAGGACGGCGTTCGGGCCGATCAGCGCCTGGGCCGCCGCGTTCGCCATCCCGGCTACTTCACCGCATCCATCTGCGCCTCGGTCATCTGCTCCGTGCCGCCGCCGCAGGCGCGCACGCCCTCGGCGCCGTTGGGCATACGGAAGGCACGTCGCTCATCGGCGCGGGCCTTGCCCTGGACGCGGATCGCCTCCTGCCGCTCGCGCTTGCGCGCCGCACGGTCGGCCTGCGCCTCCCAGTCGGCCATCTGCGCCTCGGCGATAGTGCGCGTCTCGTCGAAGTGGAAATCCACCTTGCCCTTGGTCTGCGGCCCCCAGTAGCCCGCCTTGCCGAGGTCATAGAAGGTCCGCGCGAAGCCCGCCTTGAGGAACGCCTTGAGACAACCCAGCAGATAGCGCCGCCGATAGCCGGTGCCACGCCACGGGTAATGAAACAGCGCCTTCTTCATGTAGAAGCGGCGGTAATTCTTCATCACCCCGTCGAGCAGCTCGCCGCGCGTCAGCGCCTCAGGCTTCATGATCGGAGTGACAAAATTGTACTTCGAGAAGTCGAATACCTCCACCTTGTCGCGCAGCTCCTGGAAAAGCGGCGTGAAGGGCCAGGGCGTGTACATCGACCAGTTGGCAAGATCCGGCTGCCAGTCCCAGGCCATCTGATAGGTCTCTTCCAGTGTCTCGGCGGTCTCGTTGTCGAGGCCCACGATGAACTGCGCCTCGGTGAAGATGTCGGCCTCGCGCAGCAGGCGGATCGCCTCCTTGTTCTGGGCGACGGTGGTTTCCTTGTTGAAGAGGTCG
>PHEG01000580.1 GCA_002842835.1 Alphaproteobacteria bacterium HGW-Alphaproteobacteria-2
CGCCGCCTACGCCCGCGACCGGTTGCAGGGCCGCGACGTGACCGGCGCGAAGAACCCGCAGGGCCCGGCCGACCCGATCATCGTGCACCCCGACGTGCGCCGCAACCTGATGGACCAGAAGAGCTTCGTCGAGGGCGCGCGCGCCTTCGTCTTCTGGGGCGCGAACCTCATCGACCGCGCCCACCGCACGGGCGATGCCGAGGCCGAGGGGCTCATCTCGCTGATCACCCCCATCATCAAGGGCTTCCTCACCGACAAGGGCTTCGAGACGGCGGTGGCTGCCCAGCAGGTATATGGCGGGCATGGCTACATCGAGGAATGGGGCATGTCGCAGTTCGCCCGCGACGCACGCATCGCGATGATCTACGAGGGCGCGAACGGGGTGCAGGCGCTCGATCTCGTGGGCCGCAAGCTTGCCCAAGACGGCGGCAAGCACGTGATGGCCTTCTTCGAGATGGTAAAGGCCTTCATCAAGGAGAATGAGGGTGACGCGGTGCTGAAGGAAGGCTTCCTCGAGCCGCTCAAGGCCGCGTCGAAGGATCTGCAGGCGGCGGGCATGTTCTTCATGCAGCAGGGGATAAAGAATCCCAACGCGGCGCTCGCGGGCAGCTACGATTTCATGCATCTCTTTGGCCATGTCTGCCTTGGGCTGATGTGGGCGCGCATGGCCCGGGCGGCGCAGGCGGCGCTCGACGCGGGCGCGGGCGACACGCGGTTCCTCAAGGATAAGATCACCACGGGGCGCTACTACATGGCCCGGCAGTTGCCCGCCACAGCGCTGCATCTCGCGCGCATCCGCACGGGTGACGAGACGGTCATGGCGCTGGCCGCGGAGTCCTTCTAGGCTCGGCCCCGTCCCGGCCCCCACGCCGTGACGCAGCCGCTGAAGGGAGTCCCGAGATGCCAAAGACCCTGCGCCTGACCCGCCGCTTTCCCGCTGCGATCAGCGAGGATGCCCACCGGGCGCTGCGCAGGTTCTGCCATACGCACGGATTGAGCGCCGACATGGCGCTTACCTTCCTGCTGAGCGAGCACGAGCGCATCGTGGCGGAAGACAGGCTGCTCCACCGGCTGCGGGCCTTCGTG
>PHEG01000064.1 GCA_002842835.1 Alphaproteobacteria bacterium HGW-Alphaproteobacteria-2
AGCGTGTAGTGCAGGTTCAACTTCTTCTGGATCGTCGGCAGGTCGATGACGCCCAGCGCGCGCACCCGCTTGATGTCATGGGGGTCGGTGATGCCCGCCTCGGTCATCGCCTGGCAGGTGCGCTCGATTGTGCGGCCCACGCCGGTCTCGCCCACGAACATGTGGTGCGCCTCTTCGGTCAGCATGAAGCGGCAGGTGCGCGAGAGCGGGTCGAAGCCCGACTGCGCCAGCGATTCGAGCTGCATCTTGCCGTCGCGATCGGTGAAATAGGTGAACATGAAGAACGACAGCCAGTCGGGCGTTTCCTCGTTGAAGGCGCCCAGCATGCGCGGCTTGTCTTCCGAGCCGGACTGGCGGCGCAGCAGCTCGTCGGCCTCCTCGCGGCCATCGGCGCCGAAATACTTGTGCAGCAGATAGACCATCGCCCAGAGGTGGCGGCCCTCCTCGACATTCACCTGGAAGAGGTTGCGCATGTCGTAGAGCGAGGGCGCCGACTTCGCCAGATGGCGCTGCTGCTCGACGCTCGCGGGTTCCGTGTCGCCCTGGATCACGATCAGACGGCGCAGCATGGAGCGATATTCGCCGGGCACCTCCTGCCAGGCGGGTTCGCCGAAATGTGCGCCGCAGGGGATCACACGGCCCTCGACCTGCGGGGCCAGCAGCACGCCCCAGCGGTATTCGGGCATCTTCACGTAATCGAACTTGGCCCAGCCCTTCGGGTCTACCGAGACGGCGGTGCGCAGGTAGACGAGGCTTTGCTGGAACTTCTGCGGGATCAGGTCGTTCCACCAGTTGATGTAGCCGGGGTGCCACTTCTCCAGCGCCTTGAGCACGCGCTTGTCCGAGGACAGGCCCACGTTGTTCGGGATTTGCGTGTCATAGGACACGTTGATGAGATCGAGCATCGTCTTCCCCCCTTCGGGTTGCGCACAAGGGCCGTCAGACCCGTTCCATGTTGTAGTTGCCCCGTTGCCCGCTGCCGTAGCGCTGCAGCGCGCCCTCGGCACCGGTCGCGTTGGGGCGGTTGAAGATCCAGTTCTGCCAGGCGGTCAGCCGCCCGAAGATGCGCGTCTCCATCGTCTCGGGGCCGGGGAAGCGCAGGTTGGCCTCCATGCCGGTCATCGCGTCGGGCGAGAACGAGGCGCGTTCTTCCATGAAGATGCGTATCTCGTCGTCCCAGTCGATGTCGTCATGGGCGAAGGTCACGAGCCCCGCCTCCATGGCCTCCTCGGCCTCCAGCGCCATGCCGATCTGCGCCTTCAGCGCCTCCACATGTTCGGGCTCGGCCAGGAAACGGGTCTGAAGCCGCGTCAGATCGTTCGACATCGGGTAGCGGCCGAAATTGGACTCGCCGAGCGTGATCGCGGCCATGGGCCGGTTATCGCCCTCGAAAGCGCCGTCCATCATGTAGCTGCGATCGACCGACCAGAGGATTTCCGCCAGCACGCCCGCGAAGCACGAACCATGCTCGACCAGCGCGACCATGGACCGCGAGGTGAGGTCGATGCGCTTGAGCACGCGCTTCCAGAACAGCAGGACCTCGTTGGCCAGCCAGTGCCCGGCATTGTCGAGCAGAAGCTTCTCGTGGGCGAGCACCTTTCCGGGGTCGCCCTGGGTGCGGAAGACCAGCAGACCCGCCTCGCGTTCGTTGAGCCGCAGATGCAGCAGCGCATCGTCGAGATCGCGCGCGGCACGCAGCATCCACGCCCCGGCGCCCTGCTTGTAAAAGGCCGCCATGTCGGCGGGGGGCGCATCTTCCGGCCCGTGGATCAGGATCTCGGCGCGGCGCGCGGCTCGGTCGAGCTTCACCTCGACGGTGGAATAAGTCACCGAGCCATCGTTGTGGAACTCGCGCTTGAGCGGTGTGAGCGTCACGCCCGGGGCATTGTCGGGCCGCTTCGATTGCGCGGCGAAGGCGCGTGCGCGCTCGGCCACCGCCTCGTCGAAGCGCGAATTCGGCACCACCTCGTCAACCAGCCGCCAGTCGAGCGCGCGGCGACCCTTCACGCCCTCCTCGATCGAGCAGAAGACATCCGCCAGGTCGCGGCGCACCTTGCGCTTGTCGGTGACGCGCGTCAGCCCGCCGGTGCCCGGCAGCACTGCGAGCAGCGGCACCTCGGGCAGCGCGACGGAAGACGACGAATCGTCGGTCAGGATGATGTGGTCGCAGGCCAGCGCCAGTTCATAGCCACCGCCCGCGCAGGCGCCCTTGACCGCGGCGATGTAGTGCTGCCCGCTTTCGCGGCCCGCCGCCTCGAAGGTGTTGCGCGTCTCGTTGGTGAACTTGCAGAAATTGACCTTGTGGGCATGCGCCGCGCCGCCCAGCATGCGGATGTTGGCGCCGGCGCAGAACACCTTCTCCTTGCCCGACTGCATCACCACCGCCTTGACCTCGGGATGCTCGAAGCGCAGGCGCTGCACGATATCGGCCAGTTCGATATCCACGCCCAGGTCGTAGGAGTTGAGCTTGAGCTCGTAACCGTCGAACAGCCCGCCCTTCTCGTCCACGTCCATGATCAGCCGCGCCACGGGGCCGTCATATTCGAGCCGCCAGTGGCGGTAGGCGTTCGGGTCGGGCTGGAAGTCGATGCGCTTGGTCACGGAGTGCCTCCTTGAATGGCAAGTATAATGCTTTATAATGCAGCGTCCAGTGCGATCATCGCCCTTGTGACATATTTCTTCGCTCCGCGCCAGAGCTATTTTTGCATTATATTGCACTTTCCAGTGTGACAGGCTCCATCCGACCAGCCGCCAAGGCGGCGCGCAGCCGGGCGGCGGCAGCGGCGAATGGTGAGGCGCCCAGCCCCATCACCGGGCCGGGTCCGGCGGCGCGGGCCTCCGCCTCGACGATCGCGCAGAGCCTGAGCGCCGCCCCGGGTCGGCCCATCCGCTGCTTGAGGGCGGCATTGGCAAGCTGGATCGCGGCGCGCAGCAGGTGCCGCTCGGGGCTGTTCGGGGCGGCATTCAGCCAGACCGGTTCCAGCACCTCATGCGCCTCCCAGTAATAGCCCGCCGCGATCAGCCGCAGCCCGTGCTGCCAGGCGGCGTTGTCGCCCGCGCCTTCGGTAGTCGTCTCGGCGGGCACGGCGGCCTTGAGGGCATCGAAGGCCGCTTCGTCGGGGCGCGGGTTCGCGCCCGGCACATGCGCGGCCTCCGGCAGGGGGAAGCGCGCGAGCGGGCCCATCAGACGCCCTCGACCGCCGCCGCCTCGATGCGCGCCAGCCGCACGACAAATTCGGCGATGGCGCCCAGCGTCGGCTCGGGGCGCTCCAGATGGGGCGCGTGGCCGCAAGCCTCGAGGATCTCCACATCGACCGGCGCATAGGAGCGGTCGCGCACCTCGTCAACCTGCGCCAGCGTGCCATAGGGGTCGTCCCGGCCCTGGATCACCAGCGCCGGGATGCGCCAGTAGTCGATCACATCGGCCACGTTCCAGGCCCGGAAGCCCGGATCGAGCCAGGCACCGTTCCAGCCGCGGAAGGCATTGTCGGGGTCGCGGTGATACCTGGCCATGCGCGCGCGCAGATCCGTGCCGTCATAGGCCGTCTTCGCGCGGGCGATCTCGGCCAGCCCCGTCTCCTCGGTGAAGAAATGCGGGGCGAGCAGGATCAGCCCCCGCACGCGGAAATCCTCGACCGACCCCGCGTAGATCGCCGCGATCGTGGCGCCGTCGGAATGGCCAAGCAGCACGCCATGGCGAAAGCCGATGGCATCGAGCACCCCGGGCAGCACATCCACCGCCTCGCGCGTCATGTAGTCGAGCGGGCGGGGCAGATCGGCCGGGTCCGACTGGCCGTAGCCCGCGCGCGAATAGGCCAGCACGCCCCAGCCCGTGGCCTGCGCAATCAGGCGTGGCACATCGCGCCAGAGCGCCACGCAGCCCAGCCCCTCGTGCAGCATCACGATGGTCGGCGCCGCGTCGGGCGCGGGGCCCCACATCGCCACCTCGAGCGACTTGCCCCCGGCCCCGATCCGCCCATTGCCGCCGTCCTGCCAGTGGAGCGCCATCAGCCCGCCTCCCTGAGCTTGAAGCGCTGGATCTTGCCGGTCGCGGTCTTCGGCAGGTCGTCCACCACCTCGATCCAGCGCGGGTATTTCCACTTGCCGATCTGCGCCTTCACATGCTCCTTGAGTGCCTCCTCCAGCCCCTCGCGGCTGGCGCCCTCCTTCAGGACCACGAAGGCCCGGGGCTTGATCAGCCCCTCGTCGTCGGCGCGGCCCACCACCGCGGCCTCCAGGACGGCGGGATGGGTGACGAGCGCGCTCTCCACCTCGAAGGGCGAGACCCAGATGCCCGAGACCTTGAGCATGTCGTCGGTGCGGCCGCAGTAGACAAAGCGCCCGTCCGGGCGGCGCTCGTACTTGTCGCCGGTGCGCGTCCAGTGGCCCTGGAAGGTCTCGCGCGACTTGGCGCGCTTGTTCCAGTAGCCGTCCGCGGCCGACTCGCCCAGCACCAGCAATTCGCCCACCTCGCCGTCGGACACGTCGTCGCCTGCCTCGTCCACCAGCCGCAGCGCATAGCCCGGCACCGCCACGCCCGAGGTGCCATAGACCACGTCGCCCGGCGCGTTCGACAGGAATATGTGCAGCATTTCCGTGCTGCCCACCCCGTCGAGGATGTCCACCCCCCAGAGCCGGTGCCAGTGGCGGCCTACCTCGGCGGGCAGCGCCTCGCCCGCGGAGATGCAGCGGCGCAGCGGCGCGTCGGGCACGCCATGGCGTTCCAGATGCGCCACCATCGCGGCATAGAGCGTGGGCACGCCGCAGAAGACGGTGGGCCGCAGGCGCGCCAGAATGTCGATCACGCTCTCGGGCGTGGGGCGGCCCGAGTAGAGCACCGTGGTGGCGCCCACCGACATCGGGAAGGTCATCGCGTTGCCCAGCCCGTAAGCGAAGAAGATCTTGGCGGCCGAGAACACCGTGTCGCCGGGCTCGATCGCCAGAACCTGCGCACCATAGGTGTCGGCGGTGGCCTTGAGCGCGGCATGCACATGCTTCACCCCTTTGGGCTCGCCCGTGGAGCCCGAGGAATAGAGCCAGAAGGCCACCTCGTCGGGGGCCACAGCGAGCGCCGGAGCGGGCGCGGAGGCGGCGAGTTCCGCGGCGAAGTCGAGCGTGCCTTCGGGCCCGTCGGCACCGATGTAGAAGACCTTTTCCAGATAGGGCAACTGCCCGATCAGCGGTGCGACCAGCGGCCAGAGCGGCGCCGAGACCACCAGCGCCCGCGCCCGGCAGTCGCGCAGGATCACGTCATAGACCGAGGCGGCGAGCAGCGTGTTGAGCGCCACCGGCACCACGCCGGCCTTGAGCGCCCCCCAGAAGGCAACCGGATAGTCGATCTGATCGAGGATCAGGCAGGCGATGCGGTCCTCGTGGCGCAGCCCGTGGCGGGTCAGCATGCCTGCCATCCGGCCGGTCTGCTCCTTGAGTTCGGAATAGGTGATCGACCGCCCCGCGCCGTCGGCTTCGACGAAGGCGGTCTTGCCGCCTGCCGCGCCATCGGCGTTGCGGTCCACGAAATAGCTCGCCGCATTGGCCTGGCTGACGGTCATGTCTCCCCCCTCTTCATTGGCATGGTCGCCCTCCTCAGCGTCCTGTGAACTCGATGGCCCCCTCCGGCAGCAGGTAAAGCACATAGGCGTCGCCCCCGCTGACCGTCGGATGATGATCGCTGCCGGGCGGATAGACATACCACCCCTCGGGGAAGGCGTCGAACCTCGGCGCACCGGTGATGGGCATCACCGCGCCGATCTCGCCCGTCGTGTGGGCCAAAGCGGATGCCGCCCGCCTCGCGCGTCATGAGCCAGCCCTGGGCCTCACCCTCTGCGCAGAGCGCCCGAAGCCGGGCGAAGGTTTTGCCGTCGACCGGAAAGGCCGCGTTGAGCCGCGTGGCCAGCGCATCGTCGAGCGGCGCATCGCCGATCTCCTCGGCGACTTCCGCCATAGTGTCGAGAAATTGCTGCCGGGACATGCGCTCCCCCTCCTGCGGTTACCGACTCGCGATGGGGGCCATATTGCATGCATAAGTCCATTATGCAAGATAATGCCTAATCTCTCGCAACCTTCGCGCGAATCCTGCAAAAAAGGTCTTCGGCCGTAGGTCCTTAACTGCAATTGGCATACTGAAACCTTGCCGCGGCGCAGCACAGACGCAGCCTCCGCCGAACCGCCAAATCGGCGGAATGTGCAAAATAATGCTTTACGCGAGGCGGAATGCTTCCTAGGCTCCGGAGCGTCATCACCTGCCCCAAACCCGCTTCGGGCGGGACGGTGCGGCGGGCGACAGGCAAGGCCATCACGGTTGAACGGGAGGAACGACCATGAAGACGATAGTCAAGGGGCTCGCCGCCGCAGCGGCGCTGGGCATCGGCCTGGCAGGGGTTGCCGCTGCCGAAACCAAGGTCGGCGTACTGCTGCCGAAGTCGGGGGTCTACGCCTCGCTTGGCAACGAGATCGAGGACGGCTTCCGGCTCGCGCTCGAGGATGCGGGCATGGCCGACCAGTTCACG
>PHEG01000581.1 GCA_002842835.1 Alphaproteobacteria bacterium HGW-Alphaproteobacteria-2
CTACGGGCGCGACCGGCTCGACGACTATGCCGTGGAGAGCCACCATCGCGCCGCCCGCGCCTGGGCCGAGGGGCGCTTCGCGCGTTCCGTCGTGCCGGTGACGGACCGCCATGGCGAGGTGCTTCTGGAGCGCGACGAGACGGTGCGCCCCAACGCCACGCCGGAACAGATGGCCGGTCTGAAACCCGCCTTCGCCGGACTGGGCGAGGCGGGCGGCTTCGACCGTATCGCGCTCATGCGCTACCCCGACCTGCCCGCGATCGCGCATGTGCATCATCCGGGCAATTCCAGCGGTATCGTCGATGGCGCGGCGGCGGTGCTGATCGGCACGGCGAAGGCCGGGCAGGCGGCGGGGCTGCGCCCGAGGGCGCGTATCCGCGCCTTCGCCGAAGTGGGCTCGGAGCCGACGATCATGCTCACCGGCCCCAGCTACGCCGCCGAGAAGGCGCTAAGGCGCGCGGGCATGGCCGCCACCGACATCGACCTCTGGGAGATCAACGAGGCCTTCGCCTCGGTCGTGCTGCGCTGCGTCGATGCGCTGGAGATCGACCTGGAGCGGGTGAACGTGAACGGCGGCGCCATCGCCATGGGGCATCCGCTGGGCGCCTCGGGGGCCATCCTGCTGGGCACCGTGCTCGACGAGATGGAGCGGCGCGATTCCGCCACGGCACTGGTGACACTGTGCATCGGAATCGGCATGGGTGTCGCCACGATCATCGAGCGCGTGTGAGGGAGGCGGGCATGCTGACGACGGAACTGGACAGCGACGGCATCGCCACCGTCACCATCGAGATGACCGACCGGCCGATGAACGTGGTCGATTTCCCTCTGGCGCGTGCGCTGGCCGACGAGACGGCGGCGCTGGGCGCCCGCGTGGATGTGCGCGGCATCATCCTCACCTCGGCGCGCGAGGCCTTCATCGCCGGCGCCGACCTCGGCGTGATGGCAGAGGCCTCGGCCCGGCGCTGCGGCTTCGCCGAGGCCAAGGCGAAGGTGCGCGTCTGGACCGACAGCCTGCGCCGCATCGAGACCTGCGGCAAACCCGTGGTGGCAGCCGCCACCGGCACTGCGCTGGGCGGCGGG
>PHEG01000582.1 GCA_002842835.1 Alphaproteobacteria bacterium HGW-Alphaproteobacteria-2
GCCGGTGTCGCGCATCTCCAGGCGCAGCACATCCGTCAAACCTTCCAGCGCGTGCTTGGTCGCCACATAGGCGCCACGCCAGCGCAGCGCCGAGAAGCCCAGCACCGAGGAGCACTGCACGATCCGCCCGTGACCCTGAGCACGCATCGCCGGGATTACCCGGCGCGTCAGATCGTGCCAACCGAAGAGATTGGCCTCGAAGATCGCACGCAGCGCGTCCGCGGGCAGATCCTCCACTGCGCCCGGCACCGCATAGGCACCGTTGTTGAAGAGCGCGTCGAGCCGCCCTCCGGTGCGCGCCAGCGCCTCCTCCGCCGCGGCAGCGATGCTGTCCGCATCCTCGTAGTCGAGCCGGAAGCTCTCGAAGCCGTCGCCGCGCAGCCGCACACAATCGGCCTCCTTGCGGCAGGTGGCAAATACCCGCCAACCGCGCGCCCGCAGCCCCTGCGCGGCGTCATGGCCGATGCCGGAGGAACAGCCGGTGATCAGGATGCTGTGCGCGCCCATGCCGCCCTGCCTAGCCCGCCGGTGGCCGCTCGTCCACCCGCGGCAGTTCGGCCATCGGCGGCGGCGTCAAGGCGCGGCGGCGCAGCACCGATTCGCGCCAGCTTATGTAACTCACCGCCGCCACGATCAGCGTGCCGCCGAGCACCACGAACGGATCCACCGGCTCGGCGAAGGCGCGCGTCATGCAGTAGTGCCCCGCCGTGGCCAGCGCCGCGACGAGGAAGAGCCAGGCAAGCTGCCCGGGGCGCGGCGCCACCCAGTCGAGCGCGGCGAGCGGCGCAAGCCCCAGCGTCACCCCCACCGAGAGCAGCGCCACCACCGCGGCGGGCGATATCACCTCGGTCTGGCGCTTGGCGATCAGATAGGAGACGCCGAAGCAGAGCGTCGTGACCAGCATGGCGAGGTGCCCCTCGCCCAGTTCGCGTAGCCCGGGCCGCAGGATCACGAGGGCACCGACCAGCGCCACGCCGATGGCCACGATGCGCCGGATCGCCAGCCGCTCGCCCAACACCAGCGCCGCACCCAGCGTCACATAGACCGGCGTGAGATAGTTCATCGCCGTGACATCGGCGATCGGGATGCGCGCCATGGCATGGAACCATGAGAAAACCGCCGCCGTGTGCACCACCGCACGCAGCAACGCGAGCCTGAGCGCCAGGGACGGCAGCCCGTTGCGCAGGAGAGGGCGCAGCATCGGCCAGACGAAGACGAGCCCCATGAGGTAGCGCAGGAACGCCGCCTGCCCTGCCGGGATCGCCGGGCCCAGATGCTTCACGATGCCCTGCACAGCCACGAAGCACAGGCCCGTAGCGAACATCCAGACGATGCCGGCAAACGGCCGGGCGGGCGGGGCTTCGCGCATGACCGCACCGGAGCGCGTTACGCGTGGCACCGCAAGCGGAAAGCGCAGGGCCACGCAAACCTACGCAGGATCGGGTGAGCAATCCGCCCAACCTATGCGCGATGCGCAAATGCCGTGGGGCGGCGCGCTGCCAATATCGGCTCCCCGTAACGACAAAGGCCCGCCTCGATGGCGGGCCTTTCCGGCAGGCGGGGCGGCGCGGCTCAGGCGGCGCGGCTCGTCAGCACGTCATCGACCTGCTGCTGCGCGCGCACCTCGTCCATGCCACCCACCGCAGCCAC
>PHEG01000065.1 GCA_002842835.1 Alphaproteobacteria bacterium HGW-Alphaproteobacteria-2
GGCCTTTGCCTCGGCGCGGATCATCGTGCTGGCCGCGCCGCCGCTGATGGCGCTCTCGATCCGCTTCCTGATCTCGGGGCTCATCGCCATCCTCGTTGCCCGGGCGCTGGGCCAGCGGTTGGCACGGGGCAGCATCGCCTGGCGGCCGGTGATTATCTTCGGGCTATGCCAGAACGCGCTCTATCTGGGGCTCAACTTCCTCGCCATGCAGTGGATCGAAGCGGGGCTCGCGGCGATAATTGCCTCGTCGATGCCGCTGCTCGTTGCCTTCGCCGCCTGGGCAGTGCTGCGCGAGCGGCTGCCCCTGCTGGGGGTGATGGGGCTCTTCGCCGGGTTCGCCGGGGTGACGCTCATCATGGGCGCGCGGCTCTCGGGGGGTGTGGATCTGCTGGGTGTCGCGCTCTGCGTCGTGGGTGCGCTTGGGCTCGCGGTGGCGACGCTCACCGTGCGCGGCGCCTCGACGGGGGGCAACCTGCTGCTGGTGGTGGGCCTGCAGATGCTGGTGGGCGCGGCTGTGCTCGCCCCCTTCGCGCTCGCCTTCGAGACCTGGGAGGTGGCCTGGTCCTGGGAGCTGGTCGCCGCCTTCGTCTACACCACGCTGGTGCCCGGGCTGGCTGCCACCTGGATGTGGTTCCTGCTGGTCGGCCGCATCGGCGCCACGCGCGCGGCGACCTTCCATTTCCTCAACCCGTTTCTCGGCGTGTCCATCGCCGCGGTTCTGCTGGGCGAACGGCTGGGGCCGCTCGACCTCATCGGCGTGGCGGTGATCATGGCCGGCATCCTCGCCGTGCAGATGGCCCGGGCCGCGCCGCGCACGGGCGGCTGACCTGACGGAAAGTTTATCTGCCTTCGGCGCAGGACTTCATGACCCCGTGCGGCCGAGCTACTATGTGGAGCGCGGAAGGAGGGCCGATGATCTATCTTCTCGCCTATGCCGCCGGCCTTCTGACGCTGATCAATCCCTGCGTGCTGCCGGTTCTGCCCATCGTGCTGGCAACGGCGCTCAACGCCAGCCGCTGGGGCCCCGTGGCGCTGGCCGCGGGCATGAGCGTCTCCTTCGTCGTGCTGGGCATGCTGGTGGCCACGCTCGGCTTCTCGCTCGGTATCACCGAGGAGGTGGTGGCGCAGGCGGGCGCGGTTCTGATGATCGCCTTCGGCACCGTGCTGCTGGTGCCGCAGCTTGCGCACCGCTTCGAGTTGGTCACCGCCGGGTTCTCGGCGCGGGCCGATGCCGGGATCGGGGCGGTGGGCGGCACCGGGCTGCGCGGGCAGTTCCTGGGCGGGCTCCTGCTGGGCGCGGTCTGGTCGCCCTGCATCGGGCCGACGCTGGGCGGCGCCATCGCGCTCGCCAGCCAGGGGGAGAGCCTCGGGCAGGCGACGGCGATCATGACGGCCTTCGCGCTGGGCGTCTCGACCCTGCTGCTGGGGTTTGGCTACTGCACGCAGGGCGTGCTGCGCCGCCGCCGCGACTGGCTGCGCGCGCTGGCCGGGCGTGCGCGCGCGATCCTCGGGGTCACCTTCGTGGCCGTCGGCGTGGCGATCCTGCTGAAACTCCACCAGATGGCCGAAGCCTGGATGCTGGGCGTGATGCCTGCCTGGCTCGTCGATCTCTCCGTGTCGATATGACCCCGCTCGCGCATCCCGGAAGGAGCCCCGTCATGCACCGCCGCCGTTTCATCGCCCTCGCCGCCGCCCTCGCCGCCTTGCCCGGCACCGCACGGGCCTTCGCCACCGACTACACGCCGGGCGTCGCCGAGGCGCTGATGGCCGAGGGGCGCATCGTGCTGCTCGACTTCCACGCCACCTGGTGCCCGACCTGCGCCGCGCAGGAGCGCGTGCTGCAGGCGCTGACCACGGAGAACCCGGCCTATGGCCAGGCCATCGCCTTCGTGAAGGTGGACTGGGACAGCCACGGGCGCGGCCCGCTGGCGCAGAAGCTGCGCATCCCGCGGCGCTCGACCCTGGTGTTGCTGAAGGGCGAGGAGGAACTGGGGCGCATCGTGGCGGGCACCGCGCGCAGCCAGATCGAGGCGCTGCTCGACCAGGGGCTGGCGGCGGCGGAGTGAGGGTGGCGGTGCGGATTTGTGCAAAGGCGCCCCCAATGTCGGCTTAGTCGGAACCAGGAGTCATTTGTCACAAAAACAACTGATCGCGTGGCACGGCGGGCCAGACTGGTTCATGCTCGATCCGATCCAGCAAAAGACCCGATCGGACACCGAGCGCTTCTGCGCCTGCGCGGTCATGTATCAACTGGCTCGCCGCCGAACAGTGCCCAGAACTCGTCCCTTGCGTTGCTGCGCGGGAATGGCCTGGCAGGTGCCGGAACCTCCAGGAAGCTGCACAGCGGCTCCCAGCCATGCGACGGGGTGAAGACCAACAGCTTGTCGGCTGGCACGGTCGCGCGCACCGCCTCGTTGTTGCGCCGATAGGCCTTGATTGAGTTTTCCCGATCGATGCCGCCGAACACACGGTTTCTCAGCAACTCGTCCATATTCGCGAACAGGTCAAGCAGCTGCGGCGGAGCCGGTATCGATTTGTGATGCAACCAGAACTTGCCTATGGTTTTCGAGTAGCTGGCCCACCACTCGTCCTCCGGGCGTTCGGTATGCACCACCTTTGCGTCCGGAAAAGCGGCGATCAGTTGGGGCCAGACCGCCGCGCCGGGAAAATCGACCTGCGAGTTGTAATCCGCAAAGACCTCTGTCCAATCGACATCACGACCCTCAACGAACGCGCTCCAGAAGGCGGGCTGGTCCGGACTGCCCATGACCTCCGTCATGTGATGGCACGGGCCAAAGCCCAGTTCCTCAAGTGCCATCTTGGTCGACATGGTGCCAGTCCGGCCAAAGCCGCTGCCAATGACCTTGAGTCCCATTGATGCATCCTTCATGTGGTCGTCCGAAGGGTCGTTGAAAACCGACTTGTCATGTTGTCGGTGCGTTGCATGGCGTCGATTAATTGCCAATGTCTCCGCCTGTTAGACTGCCACATGCCAATTCGGATAGATATGCCCAAGATGAGCAACTGGTGAGCGTACATGAGCCATGAGCAGCCATTGAAGCATCGCGTGGCATCCGTCGCGATGGGTTCAATCCAGACCTTCTCCCCGACGCCCACAGCCAGCGGCTCCGGCCTTCACCCCCAACATCTCCCCTACTCCACCGCCTGCAGGATCAGCCCCAGCGGGGTCAGCACCAGCCTCGTGGTGTTGCGCACCAGGTCGAACGTGGTGTTGAGCGTGGTGGGCAGCACGCCCGCCTCGCGCTGGTCGGCGTCGAGCGCGGTCTGGTAGCCGCCGAGGTTGCTCAGCACCGCGATCGCCGCGGGCGAGGTGACCGCCGTCATGTGGTTCAAGCTGTCGCCGCCCGCCACCGCCGAGGTGTCGATCACCGTCACGCCGAGGCCCGTCAGTTCCTCCTCCGTCCCGACCGAACCGAGCCGCGCGTGCGCCCCCGAGATGCGCGCCGAGAGCAGCAGTGCCCGGTCGCGCGGTGAGGCGAAGACGAGGAAGGGCTCGGGCAGCGTGCCGATGCGCCGCGCCTGCGCGCGGAACACGTCGATGTCGATGTCGGGTGCAAGCAGGATCACCGGCGAGATCTTCGCCCAGGCCGGGCCACGACCTTCGAGCGCCATCTGGCGGAGGCTCTCCATGGCAAGGAAGCCGCCCAGGGAATGCGCCACCAGCACGATGCGCCGCGCCTGCGTGCGGGCGAGCGCGCGCAGCAGAGCCGTCAGCCCGTCGCGCGCCACCAGCGTGCTGTCGCTGTCGTGCACGTAGCCCAGCGCCGAGCCCGCCGAGGGCCAGGAGTAGTTAACCACCACGCCGGGGTTGCGGAAGTCGTGCGTGATCTGCGCCTGCCGGTAGAGGCCTTCGGCGAAGGTGTTGTTGAAGCCGTGCACGAAGACCAACACGTCGCGGTCGTCCGGCGCACGGGCGGCGAGCGAGGCGTCGATCGCGCGGCGGAAGCCCTCGGAGTCGTAGACCGCTTCGTCCACGGTCACGAAATGGCGCGCCGGATCGGGCGTGAGATCGGGCCACTCGATGCGCCCGGGCCGGTGCACGGGCGGTACCGACACGTCGAAATGGGCGAAATGCAGCTCCGCCGCCCGCGCGCCGCCGAAGCGAGCGGGCCCTTCCACCGGCGCACGCCCGGTGGCGACGAAGAGGCGGTGCACCTCGGCACCGGGCACGGTGCCCGGGGCAAGCGTGATCTGTCCGCGCCCGGTGCAGGCAGCCAGCGCGAGTAACGTGAGAAGCAGGCAGAGGCGGGCCAGGGCGGGCACGGCGATCCCTCTCGCGGCGACGGCGGTCAGCGCCACTATCCTGCCACCGGCGCGGCTGTAAAGTGCCGCGGCCGACGCTTGTGCCGGGCCGGGCGGCGGCCTATGGGCAGGCACATGTCGCGCAGCCGCTTTATTCTCGAGAATCGCCGCTGGCTCGGGGCGGGGGTGCTGCTCACCTTCTGCTCGGGCTTCGGGCAGACCTACTTCATCGCCATCTTCGCGGGCGAGATCCGCGCCGAGTTCGGGCTGACGGACGGGCAATGGGGGGCAATCTACACCGCGGGCACGCTGGCCTCGGTGGGGTTGATGCTGTGGCTCGGCGGGCTGGCCGATCGCTTCCGGGTGCGGCATCTGGGGCTTGCCGTGCTGGGCGGACTTGCGCTCGCCTGCCTTGCCATGGCGGCGGTGCCCGCCGCCTGGGCGCTGCCCGCGGTGATCTTCGCGCTGCGCTTCTGCGGGCAGGGCATGGCGTTTCACCTCGCAATGGTGGGCGTGTCGCGCTGGTTTGCGGCCCGGCGCGGACAGGCGGTTGCGGTGGCCGGGCTGGGCGTGGCGGCGGGCGAGGCGCTCCTGCCGATCACCTTCGTGGCGCTGATGGGCCACCTGCCCTGGCGCGCGCTGTGGCTGATCGCGGCCCTGGTGCTTCTCGCCGCACTGCCGCTCTTGTGGCGGCTTCTGCGGGTGGAGCGGCAGCCGCAGAGCTTCGCCGCCGACCCGGAGGCGCGCACGGGCCTCGACGGGCGGCACTGGACGCGGCGCGAGATGCTGCGCCACCCGCTTTTCTGGATGGTGCTGCCGCTCTTTCTCGCGCCGCCCAGCTTTGCCACGGTGCTGTTCTTCAGCCCGGTGCATCTGGCCGCCGTGAAGGGCTGGGAACTGGCCGAGTTCGTGGCCCTCTTTCCAGTCTATACCGCGGCGTCGGTCAGCGCGATGCTGCTCGCGGGCGCGTTCGTGGACCGGCTGGGCGCGGCCCGGCTGGTCCCCTTCTATCAGGTGCCGCTGGCGGGCGGGTTCCTGCTGCTCTCCGGTGCCGAGGGAATACCCGGTGCGGGGCTTGCCATGGCGGTTCTGGGCGCGGCGGTGGGTACACATGCAACCCTCGTGCAGGCATTCTGGGTCGAGACCTACGGCACGCGGCACCTCGGCTCCATCCGTTCGGCCTCGGTGGCGGCGATGGTGCTGGGCACGGCGCTGGGGCCCGGCATCTCGGGGCTTCTGATCGACGCGGGCATCACCTTCCCCGAGCAGATGGGCGGCATCGCGGCCGCGATCCTGATGGCCTCGGGACTTGCCTATCTGGGCCTGCGCCGGGTTGCGCGGACGGGGTCTCCCGCCCGCGGGGGCGGCGCTTGACAGCATCGGCAAAAGCCGTCAGATAGCCCCGCACCGGGGCCGTAGCTCAGTTGGGAGAGCGCGTCGTTCGCAATGACGAGGTCAGGGGTTCGATCCCCCTCGGCTCCACCAGATTCGCAGCCGCGAGGCGGTGCGGGCGAATTCGAACACGCCCTCGCCCTCCAGATAGAGCTGCTCGGGCACGTCCGCCGCCGAGGCCACCAGCCGCACCCTTGCCTCGTAGAGCGCATCGACCAGCGTCACGAAGCGTTTCGCCTCGTTGAAGTTGCTGCGCGACAGGCAGGGGATGCCGTCGAGGATCAGCACCCGCAGCGCCGCGGCGAGCGCGAGATAATCCGCCGGGCCCAGCGCGCGGCCGCAGAGTTCCCAGAAACTCGCCCGGCCCACGCCGTTGCGGAAGGCGGGCAGCACCAGCTCGCGGCCCTGCACGGCAAGCCGCAGCGCCTTGCCCGGGCCGCCCGCCAGCGTCTGCCAGGCGGCATCGAGGGCAGTGCGCGCGCGGGCGTCGGCGGGGGTGAACCATGTCTCGGAACCGGCGAGCCTGTCCTGCCGGTAGTCCTTCGGCCCGTGCAGGTGATGCACTTCCAGGTTCCGCTCCAGCAGTGCGATGAAGGGCAGGAAGAGCGCGCGGTTGAGTCCGTTCTTGTAGAGATCGCCAGGCGGGCGGTTCGAGGTGGTGACCACCGTGACGGCGCGCGCGAAGAGCTGCTCGAATAGGCGGCCCACGATCATCGCGTCGGCGATGTCGCCGATCTGCATCTCGTCGAAGCACAGCAGGCGCAGGCCCGAGGCGATCTCGTCGGCGACCGGCGCGATGGCGTCGTCCACCCCGGTCTTGCGCACCTCGTGGAGCCGCGCGTGCACCTCCTGCATGAAGGCGTGGAAATGCACGCGGCGCTTGGCGTCGATTTCCAGCGCGTCGTGGAAGAGGTCCATCAGCATCGACTTGCCGCGGCCCACGTCGCCCCAGAGGTAGAGCCCGCGGACCGGACCGGGCACAGGCCGCCCGATCAGCCCGGAAAGCAGCCCGCGGCGCGGAGCGGGGGCCTCGAGCGCCGCGCCGATCGCCTCCAGTCGGTCGAGGACGGCCAGTTGCTCCGGGTCGTGGCGCAGCCCGCCATCGCTGATGCGCACCGCATAGGCGTCGCAAAGCCGTCCCTTCATCGCTCCTCCGTCCGCTCCGGGGCGGGCGGACCATAGCCACGGCCGCGCGTCAAGACGACAGAAAAAGGATTGACGCTGGCGCGGGCCGGGCGAGGATGCCCGCGAGATGACCGGCTGTCCTCAGATATGCCTTCGGAGGCGTTCATGAACCTGCCCGTGATCGTGGCCGGGGCGGGCGCCTTTGGCACCGCGCTCGCCGTTGCCTTGGGCCGCGAGGGGCGGCCGGTGGCCCTCTGGGCACGCGATGCGGGGCAGGTGGCCGAGATGGCCGCTCGGCGCGAGAACCCGCGCGGCTTGCCCGGCGTGGCGCTGCCCGCGGCGGTGGCACCGGTGGCGGAACTGGCGGGGACCGAGGAGCAGACGGTGCTTCTCGCCGTGCCTGCGCAGGCGCTGCGCGGCTTTCTCGCCGCCGCGGGAGCGGGGCTTGCGGGCGCGCGCCTAGTCGCCTGCTGCAACGGTGCTGACCGGCCCTTCCTTCGCCGCCGACATCGCCCGCGGCCTGCCCACGGCGCTGACGCTGGCCTGCGCCGATGCCGGGCTGGGGCGCGCCTTGCAGGCAGAGTTATCCACGCCGGTGCTGCGCCTCTACCGCACGCGCGACGTGGCGGGCGCGGAACTGGGCGGCGCGCTCAAGAACGTCATTGCCATCGCCTGCGGCGCGGTCACCGGCGCGGGGCTGGGCGAGAGCGCGCGCGCGGCGCTGATGACGCGCGGGCTGGCCGAGATGCTGCGCCTCGCCGTGGCGCTGGGGGCGGAGCCCGCCACTCTCTACGGGCTCTCGGGCTTCGGCGACCTGGTGCTCACCTGCACCTCGCCGCAGTCGCGCAACTTCGCCTATGGCGCGGCGTTGGGCGCGGGCCGCGCGCCCGAGCCGGGCCGCACGGTGGAAGGACGCGCAACTGCCGCTGCTGTGGTGGCGCTTTCCGCGCGGCTTGGCATCGACATGCCGGTGAGTGCCATGGTAGCCCGGCTCGCCGACGGCGGGGT
>PHEG01000583.1 GCA_002842835.1 Alphaproteobacteria bacterium HGW-Alphaproteobacteria-2
GCAAGCGAGGCGGGCAACCCGACAGATGAGCATGGAAGACCCCAGGGGGGTGCGGCCGGCGCAGGCGCTGCTGGTGTCGGCACGGGTGCAGTTCGCCGAGATGCGCGCGGCGCTCGAGGCATTGCGTGCCCGGCTGAAGGCGGGCGACGCGCAGGCGCTGCCCGGTGTCGAGGCGCAGGGGCGCGAGTTCCTGCGGGCGCTCAACACGGTGATCGAACAGGAGGCGAGACTTGAGGAACGCGCACGGGCAGAACGGGGCGTCGAGGATGGACATGCCATCGACCTCGACGCGGCGCGCGCTGAGATCGGGCGCAGACTGGCTCGCCTCCGCATCGCCGGAGGTGGCGGAGAGCTTTCTTGAGGGGCTGAGCGAGAACGCGCTGCTTGCACTGCCGTGGCTCTTCGACTTCTGGGCGCTCGATCATCAGTTGCCGCCCGATGGCGACTGGCGGACCTGGGTGATCCTGGGCGGGCGCGGCGCCGGCAAGACCCGCGCAGGTGCCGAGTGGCTGCGTGCGCAGGTGGAGGGCGCGCGCCCGACCGATCCCGGGGCAGCGCGGCGCGTGGCGCTGGTGGGAGAGACGCACGAGCAGGTGCGCGAGGTGATGGTGATGGGCGAGTCGGGGCTGATCGCCTGTTCGCCGCCCGACCGCCGACCGAAATGGGAGGCGACCCGGCGCCGCCTTGTGTGGCCCAACGGGGCGGTGGCGCAGGCCTTCTCGGCGCACGAGCCCGAGACGCTGCGCGGGCCGCAGTTCGACGCCGCCTGGGTGGACGAGCTGGCGAAGCGCGACGTGCGCGTGCTGAAAGACATACTCGCCGCGCCCTCGACGGTGCTGACGCAAGCGCCGACCGAGGCGAATCGCGCCTGGCTCGCCGCCTCGTTCCTCTCGGAGGTGCGCGGCAAATACGGCGGCACGCGGCTGGGGCGGCAGGAGCTTGACGGGGTGCTGGTGGAGGATACGGAGGGCTCGCTCTGGACCACGCCGATGCTGGAGCGCGCCCGGGTGACGACGCTGCCTGCGTTCAGCCGGGTGGTTGTGGGGGTGGACCCGGCGGTGACTGGGGGCCGCGCGGCGGATGCCTGCGGCATCGTGGTGGTGGGCGCGGTGACGGAAGGCCCGGTGAGCGACTGGCACGCCGTGGTGCTGGAGGATGCGAGCGTGGAGGGCGCCTCGCCCGCCGCTTGGGCGCAGGCGGCGCTCGACGCCATGGCGCGGCACGGGGCGGAGAGGCTGGTGGCCGAGGTCAACCAGGGCGGTGATCTGGTGGCCGCCGTGCTGCGCCAGATCGACCCGTTGGTGCCCTTCCGCGCGGTGCGTGCCGCGCGCGGCAAGGTCGCGCGCGCCGAGCCATTCACGAGCTGATCATCGAGCCCGGCGCGCGCTGGCGCAGGCCGCGGCTGCGCGGGCTCTGAGGCAACGAGCGGCGGGTCTGGCGGGCGTTGGGCCGCCTCCGGCGGGAGTATTTGCGGAACATTGAAGGCGGGGGGGCTTCAATGTTCCGCAAATACTCCGGGGTCCGGGGCGGAGCCCCGGGTCTTGCCAAGGGCGGGACGCCTTGGAAGGGAGAACAGGATGCTGGGATGGTTGACGGGCCGGGCGGACGAGCCGGAGACGGTGCCGGAGCGCAAGGCTTCGGCGACGGGCCGGGTGGCCGCCTGGGGGACAGCCGGGCGCGCCGTCTGGGGGCCGCGGGATGCCGCAAGCCTGGCGCGGGCAGGGTTTTCGGGCAACCCGGTGGGGTTCCGCGCGGTGAAGCTGGTCGCCGAGGCCGCCGCGGCGCTGCCGCTGGTGCTCGACGAGGGCGGGCGGCGTTTCGACGAGCATCCGGTGCTGCGGCTGCTGGCGCGGCCCAATCCGGCGCAGGGGCGGGCCGACCTGCTGGAGGCGCTCTACGGGCAGCTACTGCTGTCGGGCAATGGCTGGCTGGAGGCGGTGGGCGGCGAGGGCGGGCTTCCGACCGAGCTGCATGTGCTGCGCGCCGACCGGATGAGCGTGGTGCCGGGGGCGGATGGCTGGCCTGTGGGCTATGAGTATCGCGTGGGCGGGCAGGTGCATCGTTTCCCGGCGGGGCCGGGGCCTGCGCCCATCTGCCATGTGAAGAGCTTCCATCCGCAGGACGACCATTACGGGCTGTCGCCGATGCAGGCCGCCGCCGCCGCCGTGGAGGTGCACAACGCGGCGAGCCGCTGGTCGAAGGCGCTCCTGGACAACGCGGCGCGG
>PHEG01000584.1 GCA_002842835.1 Alphaproteobacteria bacterium HGW-Alphaproteobacteria-2
GTGGAAAATGCCGAGCCTCCCACGAGGATCACCCCCGGCGGCCCCTTCTGCGCAAGGCCAAGCGCGCGCCCGAGCGGAGCCAGCGAAAATCCGTGCAGCACCACGGTCGCCGCCACCAGCGCGAAGGCAAGCGGCGTGAGCCGCGCCGCGTCCTCGAAGCCGAGCGCGACCAATCGCTCGCCGAACAGCCCCGCCACAGCCACCAGAACCACGCCGCGCGGCCCGGTCAGCGCGACCAGAAGCCGCTCGTTCATCGGCAGTTTCGTGCCCAGCAGCGACACCAGCACCGTGGCCGGGCGCACCAGCAGCGCGGTAACGACAACGAAGAGCGCCGCGCGCAAATCGAGCAGAGCCAGCGTCTCCATGTTCATCGAGGCGGCCAGCAGGATGAACACACCCGAGACCAGCAGCACGGTCGCGTGTTCCTTGAAGCGGCGCAACTCGGCATAGCTCGGCAGGTCGGTATTGGCCATGTAAAGGCCCATGACCGTGACCGTGAGCAGCCCGCTTTCGTGCAGCACCGTGTCGGAGAGCGCAAAGACCCCCAGCAGCACGGCAAAGAGCACCGGCACCTTCATGAACTCGGGCACATGGCCCGCGCGGAACGCGCGCACCAGCCCCCAGCCCGCGCCAAGCCCCAGCACCAGCGCCACCGCGATGCCCCGCGCCATCGAGACTGCAGCCCCCCCCGCCGTCTCGGACGCGGCCATGACGAGAACCACCTCGAAGGCCAGAACGGCGGCGAGCGCGCCCACCGGATCGTTGACGATCGCCTCCCATTGCAGAAGTTGCGCAGGCCTGCGCGCCAGCCGCGCCTGCCGCAGAAGTGGTGCTATCACCGTGGGGCCAGTCACGATCATGATACCGCCGAAGACCGCCGCCTCGGCCCAGCCGAGCCCGGCCGCGTAATGCAGCGCCAGCGTCGAGCCGAGCCAGCCCAGCGGTGCGCCGATGATCACCAGACGCCAGACCCCCTCGGCCGCGCCGCGCAGGCTCTGGAAATTGAGGGTAAGGCCGCCCTCGAAGAGGATCACCGCCACCGCGATCGAGACCATCGGCGCCATCAGAGGGCCGAT
>PHEG01000066.1 GCA_002842835.1 Alphaproteobacteria bacterium HGW-Alphaproteobacteria-2
CTTGGAGCGCGCTGAGTCGCTTGCATCCGTTGGTGGTGCCGCTAGGACGGGGCGAAAGGAGCCGCCCATGCTGAAGGTCCGTCTCATCCCCTGTCTCGACGTGGCGGAGGGCCGCGTGGTGAAGGGCGTGAATTTCGTCGATCTGGTGGATGCGGGCGACCCGGTCGAGGCGGCGGCGGCCTATGACGCGGCGGGCGCCGATGAGCTGTGCTTTCTCGACATCAACGCGAGCCACGAGAATCGCGGCACTCTCCACGATCTGGTGGCGCGCACCGCCGAGCGCTGCTTCATGCCGCTGACCGTGGGCGGCGGCGTGCGCACGCCCGAGGATGTGCGCCAGTTGCTGCTGGCCGGCGCCGACAAGGTATCGTTCAACTCGGCGGCTGTGGCCGACCCTTCTGTGGTTGGCCGTGCTGCGGAGAAATTCGGCAACCAGTGCATCGTGGTGGCGATCGACGCCCGGACGGTGGCACCTGGACGCTGGGAGATCTTTACCCATGGCGGGCGGCGCGCGACCGGCATCGACGCGGTCGCGTTTGCTCGCGACATGGCGGAGCGCGGGGCGGGCGAGATCCTGCTCACCTCGATGGACCGTGACGGCACGAAGGCGGGCTACAACCTCGCCCTGACCCGCGCCGTTGCCGATGCGGTGCCGATCCCCGTCGTGGCATCAGGCGGCGTTGGCACGCTCGATCATCTGGTCGAGGGTGTGTCCGAGGGTCATGCCTCGGCGGTGCTTGCCGCCTCGATCTTCCATTTCGGCATCTATACCATCGCCGAGGCCAAGGCGCACATGGCCGCGGCGGGCATCCCCGTGAGGTTGACATGAGCGTTCTGGAGCGGCTTGCCGCCACCGTTGCCGCACGCCGCGGCGCCGACCCCGAGACGAGCTGGACGGCGCGGCTGCTGGCAGAGGGGCCCGCAAAGGCCGCCGAGAAATTCGGCGAGGAGGCCGTCGAGGCCATCGTCGCGGCGGCGACGGGCGACCGGGCGGCGCTGACGGCGGAAGCCGCAGACGTGCTGTTTCACCTCGTCGTGATGCTCGAGGCGCGCGGCGTGGCGCTCGTAGACGTGCTGGCGGAACTGGAGCGGCGTGAGGGCATCTCGGGCATCGCCGAAAAGGCGGCGCGCGGGGGTTGAGGGTGGCGCCGCTCACGCAGTTGTTTGCATACAGGCATTCCGCCACGGCCCCGGGCGCGCTATCTTTGGCGCATGAAGGTTGCGTCCACTCTGCTCACGCCGCTTTTGCTGGCGCTCTCTCAGGCTTTAGCCGCCCTGCCGCTGCATGCGCAGATGCTCACGCCCGAGGATGCGGTCGTGGCCGAACTGCTGCCGGGCTGGCGCCTGGCGGACGGTCGGCACATGACGGCGCTGCGCCTGCGCCTCGCCCCCGGCTGGAAGACCTACTGGCGCGCGCCGGGCGAGGGCGGCATCGCGCCGCGGCTTACCTGGGAGGGCTCGGAGAACCTGGCGCAGGTGATCGAGCACTGGCCGCGCCCGGACATCTACCGCATCGCGGGTCTGCAAAGCCTGGGCTACGAGCATGAACTGGTGCTGCCGCTCGAGATCGTGCCGCAGGACAAGGGACGCCCGGTAGCACTGCGCGCCACCGCCGACATCGGCGTGTGCGAGCGTATCTGCATGCCGGTGAGCCTGCAGCTCGCGGCCGCGCTGGACGCCGACGGGCCGCGCGACATGCGCATCCTCGCGGCACTCGACCGTGCGCCGGTATCCTCTGCCGCGGCAAGCGTTGAGGTGATCTCCTGTCGGCTGGCCCCGATTGCCGACGGGCTGCGCGTCACCGCCGAATTCGCGGTGCCGGGCGAGGCCACCATGGCCACGGAGGCAGCGGTCTTCGAGTTGCCCGGCAGCGATCTCTGGATAGGGACCGCCGAGTTGCGCCGCGCGCCCGGGCGGCTCGTTGCCGAGGCGGATATCCTCGGTGGCGCCGGAGCGCTGGCGCTCGATCGCTCGCAGATGCGCATCACTCTCATCGCAGCCGACAGCGCGGTGGAGATTAGCGGCTGCCGTTCGCGCTGAACCGCGACCCGCTCAGGTATCGCCCCCGGCTGCCAGTAGTTCCTCGGCGATGCGGCGCACCATGGGTCGCGCCGCGGCGGGCGTCATGCCCGCGCGAAGCCGCCGGTCGTAGAGGATGCGCAAGAGCAGTTCATCATGCCTCGTCATCAGCGCGAATTCCTCGTCGTCGTTGAAGATCGAGGGGCGCGCCTGCGGACTGTCGTTGGCAAGCCCCATGGCCTGGGCCATTTCCTCGTGAATGCAAGACAGGCGCATGAGATCGGGATGCTCTGCCTTGATGAGCACCACGGCGCCGGTATAGCTGCTACCGTCAGCCTCGTCGGCCATGGCATAGGCGACGCAGAAGATGTCGCGCGGGCTGTTCTCGATCTCCTCCACCACCAGGGGGCTCACGCGCGGCATCAGGCGGCGCAGTTCGGGCCCGATGGCGCGCTGCTCGTCGAGATTGAGGAAGAGCACGAGGAAATTGGGCTGCGAGACGGTCTCGGCGATGCGCAGACCCGAGATCCCCGAAAGCCTCTCGGCGTGCGCTGCGACTGCGGCGCGGTCGCGGGCGCGCTGCTCGGGCGATACCGACTCGCCGAAGACGACTTGCATGCGGATCGGGCGCTCCCAGCGACGCAGGCGGCTTGGCGTCTCCCGCGGAGAGAAGCGCCCGCGGGCGAGTACATATTCATCGTAGAGCGCGATGCGTTCGAAATTTTCGGCGAGTTGGCGAGCGTCGAAGGCGGTGTCGGCCCCGCCGTCATCGGTGCGCAGCATGCCGCGACTCAGCAGCCGAGCCTGGACATTGGCGTAATATCTTGCCAGCGCCCGGCTTTCCGCGGAGGGCGCGGGTGCGACCGGCGGTATGGCGGCAGGTGGCACTGCCGGGGGCGGAGGCGGCGCACAGCCTGCAAGCGCAAGTGCGAGTGCGAGTGCCACACCGATAGGTCGTTGGGTGGCTTCAGCCATTCGTCGTCCCGGCGGGGGCCTCGCCGCGAGCGCGGGCGGCGGCGAGCACGTCGCGCAACTCGCCCTCCATCTTCTTCAGTTCTCCCTCCGCGGTGGCGCGCCTCGCCTTGCCCTCGTCGGCGATGGCGAGGCTTTCCTCGATGGTGGCGATCAGTTCGGCATTGGCCTTCTTGATCGCTTCGATGTCGAACACGCCGCGCTCGACCTGGCTGCGCACCTCGCGGTTGGCGGTGCGCAGGTTCTCGGCATTGGCGGTGAGCAGCTCGTTGGTGAGGTCGGTGGCCTCCTTCACGGCCTTCGCGGCAGCGGCCGAACGCTGGATCGTCACCGCTTGGGCCAGTTGCGTCTCCCACAGCGGCACGGTGTTGACCAGAGTGGAGTTGATCTTGGTGACCAGGCTCTTGTCGTTCTCCTGCACCAGCCGGATCGACGGCAGCGACTGCATGGTGACCTGCCGCGTGAGCTTGAGATCGTGCACACGCCTCTCCAGATCGTCGCGCGCGGCACGCAGGTCGCGCAACTCCTGGGCGCGCATCACCTGCTCTGCCTCGGGCGCCGCCTTGACCCCGGCCTCCCTGGTCGGGATGGTCTCTGCGTCGAGTTCGGCAAGCTTCGCCTCGCCCGCGGCGATGTAGAGCGCAAGCTCGTTGTAGAATGCGAGCGTCTTCCCGTAGAGCAGGTCGAGCGACTTGATGTCCTTCAGTAACTGGTGCTCGTGGCCCAGCAGCGTGTCGGTGATCTTGTCGATCTGCGCCTGCACCGTCTCGTAGCGCGCCATGAAGTCGTGGATCGGCTGCGCCCTGCCCATCAGCCGCTCCCACCACGAGAGCTTGCGGTTGGGGTTCAACTCATCCACCGAGAAGCCGCGCAGCGTGCCCACCATCTCGCGCAGCGCGCTTCCCGCCGGGCCCACGTCCTTGTTGCGCACGCCGTCGAGCATCTGCTGGCTGATCGCCTGCAACTCCACTTGCGCGCGCGCGCCGAACCCGACGATCGAGCCGGTGTCGCCGATGTCGATCTCGTCCATCCGCTTGCGGATTTCCCCGGCCTCGGCGGGCTCCGCCTCGGCCAGCGCCACCAGCGCGCGCGCGGGCTCGGGAAGTACGGCGGCGGTCAGTTTCTCGACCTCGGCGAGGGTTGCTTCGGCCTTCTGGCGAACGGTCTCGGACATCGGCATCTCTCCTTGGTTACTCTGGCCGCAGACCTTCGCGCTGCAGCCGTTCGCGCAGAACTTCTATCTCAATATCGAAATCGGTCCGTTCGTCGCCGAGCAGCGCTTGGGTGCGCGCGGCGAACTGCCCGTCGAGGTCGTCGAGCAGACGAATGAAATCGGCCTTGGCCGCCGCCGCTTCGGAGTGGCCCGAAAGCCCGGCGAGCTTCTGCGCCGCGTCGCGTGCGCCGATCAGGTAGATGCCCAGATAGCGCCGCGCCTGGGCCAGATCGCGCGGGTCGCGCTCGACCGCGCGAAACATCTCGCGCGCGCTTGACTGGAAGGCGGCGAGCCGCGCCTCGAGCGCGCGGTCGCGCAGCCCGGCCACCGCCGCCGACATGGCGGCAAGGTGCGCTTCGGCCTCGTCCACCGCACGGGCGACGCGCGCCGGGCCCAGCCGGTCGGCCCCCGAAAGCCCCTTGTCCGCCAGCGGGTCGATGCCGAAGGCGGCGAGGTGCAGTGCGCAGGCGATGCCACCGTAGAGTGCCGGGCCGAGAAATCCCTCTCCCGTCCAGATCGCGGTAGCCACACCAAGCCCCGAGAGCACCGCTGCGAATATCTTGCGCGGCAGGGCCGGGCGGCGCGCCACGTTGCGCGCTTCCCAGGCAGCTTCGGCCCTCAGGCCCTCGCGCAGCAGATACGGTGCGAAGACCAGGAGCGCGAAGGCGGCCAGATCAATGGCCATGCCCACCGGCCCTGCCCCGAAAGCGGTGACGAGAAGCGGGAAGGGCGCAAGAAAGAGCAGATTTACCCGCGCCGTGGCGCGCGCCGGAGCGGGCATCGCGGCGGGGCGCCGACCCAGGGCATCCGGGCTGAAACGGCCGCCGAAGCGTTGCGCCATCAGAGCCCCCCGCCGAGAACGCCGGAGGCTGCCGCCACGATCAGCGCGAGCAGCACCGCAAACGCCAAAAGTCGCACACCGCCGACCGTCATCGCCCTGCCTGTCACCCGGAAAGATGCCGCACGTTTTCGTTATAGGGGATGGGAGTAGGTCTGGCCAGCGCTGCGCGGCACGGCGGCAGGCTGGCGCTTGATTGTGGCGGCGGGCTGGGGCTTACTTTCCGCCCTGTGCGGGGAGAGGGCCATGGCAGAAGCGAAGACACCGCAGAAGGATGCCTACGAGCTGATCCTCGAGGCGATCGACGAGGGCGTGTTCCGTCCCGGCGACCGGCTGGTGGAATCGGATCTCGCCGAGCGGTTCAACGTCTCGCGCACACCGATCCGCGAGGCGCTGCAACGGCTCGAGACGCAGTCGATGCTGACGCGCCAGGGGCGCAGCCTGATCGTGGCCTCGCTCGATCACAACCAGTTGGCCGAGCTTTACGCTGTGCGGGCCGAACTGGAAGGGCTGGCCGCACAGCTCGCCGCGCAGCATGCGGCGGAAGAGGAAATCCGTGTGCTCCACCGCATGGTGGAACACGATCGCGGCCTGGTGGACGATCCGGATGGGCTCTCGCGGGCGAACCGGCGGTTTCACAAGCAGATGCGGAAGGCCGCGGCCGGATGGCGCTGGAAGAACACGAGGCTATCGTGCGCGCCATCGAGGCGCGCGATGGCGCGGCGGCGGCGGCGGCACTGAAGGCGCATCTCTCGCGCGCCTTCGAGACGCGGCTACGTCTCGACTCGGCTGCGGCGCGGCGCAAGGTCTGAAGCCGCGGGCGGCTCGGCCCGCGCGCCATGCTCGGTCTTGTCCCAGAAGAAGGGCCGCCGGGCGAGTTCCCACAACGCCTTCCAGGCCGCCGGTGTGGCGAGTGCGAAGTAGAACGGCAGCGTGAAGAGCCAGGGCAGAAGGCCGCGATGTGCCGGACCCGAAGCAGCGGCGAGCACGGCCAGCATCACGGTGATCTCGGCTGCGAGGAAGACCCCCGCCACCAGCCCCAGCCCCGGCGCTGCAAGCGGCAGCACACCGAAGAGCGCGGCGCTCCAGAACGTCCAGAGCACGGGCGCCAGGGCGAAGCCCCCCACACTGGCGAGAAAGAGCGCCTGAAAGGTGAGAAAGCCGCGCCAGCCCAGATCGGCGCGCAGCTTGCGGGGCGCGCGCATGTGGCTGGCCCAGGTCATGGTAAAGCCCTTCAGCCAGCGTGAGCGTTGCCGCACCCAGGCCCAGTGGCCCGCCGCCGCCTCTTCACGGGTCACGGTCGGCACGAACTCGGTGCGCCAGCCCGCGCGTGCGATTCGCATCCCCAGATCGGCATCCTCGGTGACGTTGTGCGCGTCCCATCCGCCCAGATGTTCCAGCACGTCGCGGCGCACGAACATGGTGGTGCCGCCCAGCGGCACCGGCAGGCCCAGCCGCTCGAGCCCCGGCAGCACGAGGCGGAACCAGGCCGCATATTCCAGCGTGAAGCAGCGGGTGAGCCAGCTTGCCTGCGGGTTGTAGGTGTCAAGCACTCCCTGTACGCAACCGAGTTCCGGCCCCCGGGCGAAGAAACGTGCAATAACCTTGCGGATCTGCGTGGGTTCGGGTTCGTCCTCGGCGTCGTAGACGCCTATGAGAGCGCCGCGGCAGAAATCGAGCGCGAAGTTGAGCGCGCGCGGCTTGGTGCGCAGCTTCGCGTCGGGCACCACGATGACCCGCATCCAGGGTGGCAGAGGGCGGCCCGCCAGCGCGTCGCGCGTCTCGCCGTCGACTTCCTCGACCACGAGGCAGATGTCGAGCAACTCCGGCGGGTAGTCGAGCTGGGCGAGACGATCGATCAGTGCTGGCAGGATTCGCGCCTCGCGGTAGAGCGGCACCATGAGCGAGACGACGGGCAGCCGCGCGGCCCGTGGCGGTAGTGCGGCGGGCACCGCTGCATGGCCAAGCCCCACAAGCCGCCCGGCGATGCCAGCGAGGCGCATCAGCGTGCTGACGCAGAGCGCGGCGATCGCAAGGCCGACGAGCAAGCCGAAGGCCAGCCGTGGCGCGGCGAGCGCCAGGGCCGCTACGGCGAGTCCGGCCATGGCTGCCGCCCGTCCGAGCCACGCGCTCGGCAGGCCGCGCACGCTCAGTTCAGCGGGGCAGCGCGTTTCCGCCCGGGCACAGAGCGCGGCGCGGTAGAGTTCGGTCTGTGCCGCCGCCACTTCTTCCGCCGGAGCGAGCACGATATCCGCATGCTGCCCGCGCAGCGCCAGCAGTCGTGCCAGAGCCACGCGCCTCGCCGGGTCGGCGAGCGCGATGCGCGGCATGTCGTTGCCGTCCGACCGCCAGGGCACGGCGCGCAGGCGCAGCGCCTCCTCGACGGCGAGCAGACCGGCCAGCGCGGGATCGGGTGGCGCTTTGGCGAGGCGGACCAGAGGGAGCCCGGCCTGCGCGGCCAGCAGCTCCGCCAGCGCCTCGGGTTCGAGCCAGCCGCGCGCGACCAGCACTTCGCCAAGCCGTGCCGTGCCCCGGCGCCGCAGCGCCAGCGCCGCCGCAAGCGTGGATCGGTCTATAAGGCCCGCGGCGCAGAGGCGATCTCCCAGCCTTCGGTCGTCACGGCTCAGCGCGCTTTGCGCCGCCCGGTCCGGGTGCAAGGTCTGGGCCCGGCCAGTTTTCATTTCTGCCTCGCGCGGTCTCCGGGCGAGCCTGCTCAAGGGTGGTTAAGGAAGGGTTAAGCGCCGCCCGCGGCTTCAAGCGCGGCCTGTGCCGCATGGGCTATCACGCGCTCCTCGTCAGTGGGGATCACCAGTACCTTCACCGCAGCGCCCGGCAGCGCGATGCTCGCGGCGTGGTCCGCGTTCGCGGCGGCATCGATCTCGACTCCCAGCCAGCCGAGGCTCGCGCAGACCTCGGCGCGCACCCGCGCTGAATTCTCGCCGATGCCGCCCGTGAACACGATCCCGTCGAGGCCGCCCAGCGCTGCCGCGGTGGCACCGATCTCGCGTCGGACGCGGTAGGTGAAATAGCCGATCGCCTCTTCCGTCTCGGGCGTACCCGCCGCCTCCAGCACGCGCATGTCGCCCGAGAGGCCCGAGAGCCCCAGCAGCCCCGAGCGGTGGTAGAGGAGGTCGGAGAGTGCCGCGGCGTCCATCCCCTCCGCGGTCATCAGCCACAGCAGAACGCCCGGGTCGATCTGCCCCGGACGGGTCGCCATGGGCAGCCCGTCGAGCGCCGAGAAACCCATCGACGAGGCCACCGAGCGCCCACCGCGCATGCCGCAGATCGAGGCCCCGGCGCCCAGATGCGCCACCGCCACCCTGCCGGCGTGCAGTCCCGGCGCATGCTGCGCAAGCTGCCCGGCGATGGAGGCGTAGCTAAGCCCATGGAAGCCGTAGCGGCGCACGCCGCGCGCGTAATACTCCCGCGGCAGCGCGAAAAGGTCGCTCTCCAGCGGGTGGTGGCGGTGGAAGGCGGTGTCGAAGCAGCCGATCTGCAGCGCATCGGGGAAGGCTGCCATCGCCGCGCGCGCTCCGGCGAGGTTGTGCGGCTGGTGCAGTGGCGCGAGCGGCACCAGCCGCTCCAGCGCCGCCAGAGATGCAGCATCCAGCGGCACGGGTTCCGCGAAGTCGGCGCCACCATGCACGATGCGGTGGCCCACGGCC
>PHEG01000067.1 GCA_002842835.1 Alphaproteobacteria bacterium HGW-Alphaproteobacteria-2
AGTTGCGCGAGGGCGGTATCATGGTGCTGCCGGTGGGGCAGTCGGATGCCGTGCAGACCCTGCTCAGGGTGCAGCGCGGGCCTTCGGGGTTCGACTACTCGGAATTGCGCGCGGTGCGCTTCGTGCCGCTCGTCGAGGGACTGGCCAACGAGTGATCGCGCGCCCGGGACTGGGCGGGCCGACAGGCGTGAAAAGGCAGGAGCGAGGGCAGCTATGACGGACCGGATCGGCGGGAGAACACAGGCACGCCTCGCATTTGCGCTCGGCGCGGCGATGGCGCTCGCGGGCTGCGAGGGTGCCTCGCAGTTCGGGCGCAGCGCACCCGCGGCACCGCCTCCCGCGCCGCTGGGCTCCAGCGCAGCTCCGGTGAGCGGCATGGCGATGGCCCGGCAGGGCGAAACTGTGGCCGATGTCGCCCTCCGCGTCGGTGCCGACCCGCAGGCGCTGGCAGACTTCAACGGGCTCTTCCCCAACTACCGGCTGCGCGCGGGCGAGATGCTGGCACTGCCCGAGGGTGGCGTCGCCGGGGCCGCGGGCAACCGCGATATCGCCGCCATCGCGGGCGGCGCGCTGCAGCGGGCGGATGGGGGCAGCGCCGAGGGCGGCATCCGAAGCGCGCCACTCGACGGCAGCAGCGGCCCCTTCTCGGCCAGTCCCTCGTCCACGCTCGACGACGGGACGCTGCGGCACCGGGTGGCATCGGGCGAGACGGCCTTCTCCATCGCAGACCTCTACGGCGTGAGCCCGCGAACGCTGGCCGAGTGGAACAACCTCGGCCCCGATTTCGCCGTGCGCGAGGGGCAATCGCTGATCATCCCCCCCGGCAACGCCGCCCGGGCCGCGCCCGCAGCCGTCCCGGCCCCGCCGCCGGTGGCTGCACCCGGCACGCCTTCCGCGGTTGCGCCGCCGCCCTCCGCCTCCGACCCGCTGCCGCGCGAGGCCGCCGCGCCGCCCGCGCCGCCGCCCTCGCCGGGGCTTGGCAGTTCGCAGAGCCCGGCGGGCGCCCCGCGCGGTTTCCTGCGCCCGGTCGATGGCGCGGTGCTGCGCGGCTACGGCACCGGCGGCAACGAGGGGATCGACTTCTCCGCTGCCCCCGGCTCCACGGTGCGCGCCGCCGCCGACGGCGAGGTGGCGCTGATCTCGCGCGCCACGGGCGAGAGCCTGATCGTGCTCGTGCGCCACCCCGACAACATCTACACCGTCTATTCCAACGTCACCGGCGCACAGGTCGAGAAGGGCCAGAGCGTGAGCCGCGGCCAACCCATCGCCCGCGTGGTCGAGGGCAGCCCCGGGTTCGTGCATTTCGAGGTCCGCCGCGGCACCCAGGCCACCGACCCGGGGCCGCTGCTCGAATAGGCTAGAGCGAGGCCGCCGCGCGCCCTGCCTGGTCGTAGATCCCCGAGAGCGTGCGCAGCCGCCGCGCCAGCGCGCGCAGTTCATCGCCCGTGAGTTCGCCTGCGCCCAGCCCGTCGAGCAGGCAGCGCTGGCGCACCCGTCGGTAGGCCTCGCAGAGCGCCGCGCCCGCCTCCGAGGTGCGGTAGAACACTTCCTTGCCACGCTTCTCGCCCGCCAGCAGGCCCAGCTTCACCAGCTTGCGCAGCGCGTAGGTCACGGTGTGCGTGTCCTCGATGTTCAGCAGGAAACAGATGTCGGTGAGCCGCTTGTCGCGCGCGCGGTGGTTGACGTTGTGCAGAACGAGGATTTCCAGCGGGCTCATCTCGCCGCCGCCAGCCGCCGCCATGCAGCGCACCATCCAGCGCGAAAAGGCGTTGTAGGCGATGATGAGGCCGTATTCGAATTCCGAGGCCTCCCAGCCCGGTCCCTCGGCCAGATGCCGCGACGAGACGATGCGCGGCTCTTCGCTGTCTTCCATGGCCGGGTCTCCTGCTGACGGTATGTCAGCATATCACCGGCGTTTTATGGGGGAAAGGTGGGGGGGCTTGCCACCCGCCCCCTGGCGCTTGACCTCGCCGCCCGAAAAGGCGCAAATCCGGACGCTCGCAGGAATCCGCAACGGCGATCCCACCACAAAGACACAGGCGCGGAGCAGGGTTGATGGCACTCAACAGGCATGAACGCCGCCGACAGGCACGGGCCGAGGGGCGGGCGCACCGATCCCAGGCCACCGAGAGCGCCACCGCCATCCGGTTGCAGACCCTGCGTCAGCAGATGTCCCACGCCTACCACGGCGACCGTTTTGCCGAGGCGCTGGCGTTCGGTGGCGCGATGCTGAAACTCACCCCGCAGGATCCGCAGCTTCTGGGCATGATGGCGCTGATCGCGGCGAGGCTCGGACAGAACGAGGAGGCGCTGGCGCATCTGCGGGCCGAGCGCCGCGTGCTCGACCGCGTCGCCGGTAACCCGCAGAGCTATCGCGGGCTGTGCGGCCTGCTCATCCAACTCGGCCAGGCGGACGAGGCCGAGGCGGCACTCACGCACGCCCTGTCGAAATGGCCCGATGAGGCGGTCCTGAACGCGCAATATGCCACGCTGCTCTGGGACGGGCAGAGGCTCGACGCCGCGGCCCGCCACGCCGAGGCCGCGGTTGCCCATGCCCCGGGCGATGCGGAAATCTGGCGCCTGCTGGGTGCCATTTCCCTCAGCCGCGGCGACCCGGCACGCGCGGCGGAAGCCTACGGCCAGGCCGCCACCCTTGCGCCCGACGGGGATGACATCGCGCACGTCCAAGGTGTCTCGCTGCTCGCCTCGGGTAGACCGCAGGAGGCGCTGGAGGTCTGCGACGCCTGGCTCGCCCGGCGACCCGTGGATATCGAGGTGCTGGCCCTCAAGGGCCATGCCCTGCAGGAAGCCGGGCGCATCGAAGAGGCGCGCCGCCTGTTCGACTTCGACCGCTTCGTAACCGGCAGAACCATCGGCGTGCCGGAGGAATACCCCGATCTCGACGCATTCAACGCGGCGCTCGAGGCCCATGTCATGGCGCATCCGACGCTGCTCACACCGCCGGAGGGCGACCCGAAATACCACCATCCCGCGCTGAAGATTTCCGCAGATCTTCTGGCCGACGCGCCTGGCCCGGTGGCGGCGCTCGAGCGCGAGATGCGCCGGGCCGTGGACGACTATTTCGCCGCCCTGGGCGAGGACGCCGGGCATCCCTTCGTGGCGCAGAGACCTGCCCGCTACAAGCTCTACGCCTGGGCCGCCGTGCTCGACCGGCAGGGTAACCAGCACCAGCATATCCACAAGGACGGCTACCTGTCCGGCTGCTACTACCTGCGTGTCCCTCAGGAGGTCTCGGCAGCGGACAACGGCGCCGGAGGCGACATCGCCGGCGGTTTCGAGGTCGGCCGCCCACCCGACGAATATGGCTGCCGACAGCCGCAGATGACCCGCCAGTACCGGCCGCAGGAAGGCCTGATGCTGCTGTTCCCGGCCTATTTCTACCACCGGACCATCCCCTTCACGTCGTCCCAGCGGCGCATCTGCATCGCCTTCGACGTGATGCCGGCCTGAGCGGACGGCCCGGCGGCCGGTCAGTCTCCGGGCTTTCCCGTCATCCCCGACTTCGGTATCCTCAATCCGGATCCCGGAGTTCCAGCTTCGCGGCTACCAACTCGTTTACCGCCTGCGGGTTGGCCTTGCCTCCCGTCGCCTTCATCACCTGGCCCACGAACCAGCCCGCGAGCTTGGGGTTCGCCTTCGCCTTCTCGACCTGCGCGGGGTTCTCGGCAATCACCTTGTCCACCGCGGCCTCGATGGCGCCGGTATCGGTGACCTGCCTCAGCCCGCGCTCCGCGACGATCGCCGCGGGCTCGCCGCCCTCGGTGTAGACGATCTCGAACACCTCCTTGGCGATCTTGCCCGAGATGTCGCCCGAGCCGATCAGATCGAGGATGCCGCCAAGCTGCGCCGCCGAGACCGGGCTCACATTGATGCCGTGGCCCTCCTTGTTGAGCCGCCCGAACAGCTCGTTAATTACCCAGTTGGCGGCCTGCTTGCCGTCGCGCCCCGCTGCCACCGCCTCGAAATACTCGGCATTGGCCGGCTCTGCGGTCAGCACGCCGGCATCGTATTCGGTGATCCCGTAGTCGGCGACGAAACGCGCCTTCCTGGCGTCCGGCAACTCCGGCAGGCTGTCGCGGATGGCATCGACCCAGCCCTGTTCGATCTCCAGCGGCAGAAGATCCGGGCAGGGGAAATAGCGGTAGTCATGTGCCTCTTCCTTGCCGCGCATGGGCCGCGTCTCGCCGCGGTCCGGGTCGAAGAGGCGGGTTTCCTGCACCACCTTGCCGCCGTCCTCCAGAAGCGCGATCTGGCGGCGCGCCTCGTATTCGATGGCCTGCTGGATGAAGCGCATCGAGTTCATGTTCTTGATCTCGCAGCGCGTGCCGAGGTGGCCGAAATCCTGCGTCGCCTGATAGCGCTCGTAATCGCCCGGGCGGCAGACCGAGACGTTCACGTCCGCCCGCAAGTTCCCGTTCTGCATGTTGCCGTCGCAGGTGCCCAGATAGCGCATGATCTGGCGCAGCTTGCCGACATAGGCCGCCGCCTCCTCGGGCCCGCGGATGTCGGGGCGGCTGACGATCTCCATCAGCGCCACGCCGGTGCGGTTGAGATCGACGAAGGAAAGCGCCGGGTCCATGTCGTGAATCGACTTGCCCGCATCCTGTTCGACATGGATGCGCTCGATGCGCACGCGGCGCGCAACGCCGGGGCCGAGATCGACCAGCACCTCGCCCTCGCCCACCAGCGGGTGGTAGAGTTGGCTGATCTGGTAGCCCTGCGGCAGGTCGGGGTAGAAGTAGTTCTTCCGGTCGAAGGCGGAAGTGAGGTTGATCCGCGCCTTCAGCCCCAGCCCGGTGCGCACCGCCTGTTCGATGCAGAATTCGTTGAGCACCGGCAGCATGCCGGGCATGGCGGCATCGACGAAGGCGACGTTCGAATTGGGCTCGGCGCCGAATTCGGTCGAGGCGCCCGAGAAGAGCTTGGCCTTCGAGGCCACCTGCGCATGCACCTCCAGCCCGATCACCAGCTCCCAGTCGCCGGTGGCGCCCTGGATGCGCTTCGCTGCGGGTTCGGAATAGGTGAGGTCGAGCATCGGCACGGCTCCTTCTCTGCGGCGCCGGTTCTAGGCCAGTGCGCGCGCGCGGGCAAGCCGCCCGCAGACTGGCGGGGGGCAGGCGATTGCGCTAGAAGGCCCGCGACACGGATCGGGAGGCGGGATGACGGGCGAGACCATCCTTGCGCGCTGCGCGGCCAAGGGCCTGCGCATGACCGAGCAGCGGCGGATCATCGCCCGGGTGATGGACGACTCGGTCGATCACCCGGATGTCGATGCGCTCTATGCCCGCGCCATGGAGATCGACCCGCGCATCTCGCTGGCCACCGTCTACCGCACGGTGAAGATCTTCCAGGAGGCGGGCATCCTCGACCGGCTGGAATTCGGCGACGGGCGCGCGCGCTACGAGGATGCCGAGCGCGAACACCACGACCACCTGATCGACATCGAGACTGGTGCCGTGATCGAATTCGTCGATCCCGACATCGAGGCATTGCAGGAGCGGATCGCCCGACGTCTCGGCTACCGGTTGACCGGCCACAGGCTGGAACTTTACGCCGTGCCGCTCGAGGGCGACGGACAGGACAGCGAGGAAAACAAGGAATGAGCGAGATCGTCGATATCACGGCGCGGGAAATCCTCGACAGCCGGGGCAACCCGACCGATGGGCCGTGCCGCGGTGCCCTCGGGGGCGTCCACAGGCGCGCACGAGGCGGTGGAGCGGCGCGACGGCGACAAGGCCCGCTACAAGGGCAAGGGCGTGCTGGGGGCCGTTGCGGCGGTCAACGGCGAGATTCACGAGGCTCTGATGAATGCCGATGTCACCGAGCAGGTGGCGCTCGACCGGCTGCTGATCGAGCTCGACGGCACGCCGAACAAGGCGCGGCTGGGGGCGAATGCGATCCTCGGCGTGTCGCTTGCCGCGGCCAAGGCGGCGGCCGAATACACCATGCAGCCGCTTTACCGCTATGTCGGCGGCACCGCGGCGCGGGTTCTGCCCGTGCCGATGATGAACATTCTCAACGGCGGCCAGCACGCCGACAACCCGATCGACATCCAGGAGTTCATGGTGATGCCGGTGGGCGCGCCGAGCCTGCGCGAGGCGGTGCGCTGGGGCGCGGAGATCTTCCACACGCTGAAGGCCGAGCTGAAGGCAGCGGGCCACACGACCGGCGTGGGCGACGAGGGCGGCTTCGCGCCCGACCTGCGATCCGCGCGCGAGGCGCTCGACTTCATCATGGCCGCGGTGGC
>PHEG01000585.1 GCA_002842835.1 Alphaproteobacteria bacterium HGW-Alphaproteobacteria-2
CACCAAGGAAGACTTCGACCGGACCATTGCGGTGCATCCAACGATGGCCGAGGAACTGGTGACGATGAAGACGCCGGTGCGCACGGCTTGAAAATCGCGTCCGGGTGAACAGGTAATGCGCGTCAGACGCGCAGGGAAGAGAGGATATTCATGGCAGGCAGCAATGGCGGACCCTGGGGCGGCGGCGGTCGCGGAAGCGACGACGATCGCCGACCGGCGGGCGGCCGCAGGCCGACGGGCGGCGGGCAGCCGCCCTTGCCACCCGAGCTCGACCAGATCATGAACAAGGGGCGCGAGCAGCTTCGCGTCCTGATGGGCGGGGGCGGCCGCGGCGGGCGCAGTGGCGGGGCCGGGGGGCCGGCCTTCAACCGCTCCACCGTGTTTCTGGGCCTTCTCGCCGCTGCCGCTGCATGGGTCTTTGCTTCTCTCTACACGGTGAAGCCCGAGGAACGCTCGGTCGAGCTGCTGTTCGGCAAGTTCCAGTCGGTCGGCCAGCCGGGCCTCAACTTCGCGCCCTGGCCGGTGATGACCTACGAGATCGTGCAGGTGACCGGCGAGCGCACCGAGGACATCGGCAACCAGCGCGGCGGGCGATCGGGTTCCGGCCTGATGCTGACCCGCGACGAGAACATCGTGGACATCGAGTTTCAGGTGGTCTGGAACATCAACGATCCGGCGAAGTTTCTCTTCAACCTCTCCGACCCGGCTGATGCCATCCGTGCTGTCTCGGAGTCGTCCATGCGCGACATCGTCGCGCGTTCCGATCTGTCGCCGATCCTCAACCGCGACCGGGGCGCCATTGCCCAGGAGGTGATCGAGAGCGTGCAGGGAACACTCGACAGCTACCAGTCAGGCATCAACATCGTGCGCGTGAACTTCGACCGTGCCGACCCGCCGCGCGACGTGATCGACGCCTTCCGCGAGGTGCAGGCCGCCCGCCAGGAGCGCGACAGGCTGCAGCGTCAGGCTGATGCCTACGCCAACCGCGTCACCGCCGGAGCGCGCGGCGAATCCGCGCAAATCTTCGAGCAAGCCGAAGGCTACCGCGCCCGCGTGGTC
>PHEG01000068.1 GCA_002842835.1 Alphaproteobacteria bacterium HGW-Alphaproteobacteria-2
TTCGAAGCAGTGCCGCCCCTCCATCACCTGGATCACGCCCTTCTCGACCAGATCGGACGGGTTCAGATCCTGCACCCGCTCGCCACGGTAGCTGATCGTGCCCTTGGTCACCTCGCCGCGCTCGGAGCGCAACAGGTTCGAAATGGACTTGAGCGTGGTGGTCTTGCCTGCCCCGTTGCCGCCCAGCAGCGCGGTGATCCCGCCTTTCGGCACATGCAGGCTGACGCCCTTCAGCACGAGGATCACATGGTTGTAGATCACCTCGACATTGTTGACCTCGAGCAGCTTCTCCTCGGTCTTTCCGGCGTCCAGCATCGATCGGTCCTGCTTGCGTGAAAGGGCAAAACGAATGGGGCGCCCCGGCCCGAAGGCCGGGGCGCGTGCGCGCTCAGTTGCAGCGCGGTGCGATGTTGTTCTCCTTGGCGTAGGCCTCGGAGTCTTCGGCGATCAGCGGGTCGATCACCTCGCGGTCGGACGCAATGAACCCCGTGAGGATTACCCACTTGCCTTCCTTGGCATCCCACTGCTGCACCAAGCCCTCGCCCGAGCCGCCATGGTTCTCGCAGGTGACCTTGAAGGCCGGGCCGAACTCCGGCAGGCCAAGCTCGACAAGGCGTGCGGCGGTGATCTCCAGCGCCTCCATCCCGTCGCGCATCTGCGTGGCGTTGATGTTGGGCGTACCGGCCAGTTCCTGCGCCTTGCGCGCGGCTTCAGCGGCCAGAACCGCGGCATACATGCCACGCGAGTAGAGCACCGTGCCGATCTGGTCGCCGGCGCCGGCGGCGAGACCCTTGTCATAGACGTACTTCTTCAGATCGTCGTAGATCGGGAAGTCCATGCCGGTCTTGTGAATGTTGAGCGCCTTGTAGCCGTGGGCCCCTTCGCCCGCGGGCCGCACGTCGTTCTCCGAGCCGGACCACCAGATGCCGATGAAGTTCTCCATCGGGAAGCGGATGTTTGCGGCTTCCTGCACGGCGACCTGGTTCATCACGCCCCAGCCCCACATCAGCACGTAGTCGGGCCGGTCGCGGCGGATTTCCAGCCACTGCGCCTTCTGCTCCTGGCCGGGGTGATCCACGGGGATCGCCTTGAACTCGTAGCCGTGCTTCTTCGCCAGTTCCTCGAGCGTGCGGATCGGCTCCTTGCCGTAGGCGGAGTTGTGGTAGACAAGCGCGATCTTCTTGCCCGCGATGTTGCCACCGTTCAGATCGAGGATGTGCTTGATCGCGATCGAGGCGCCGTCCCAGTAGTTCGCCGGGTAGTTGAACACCCATTCGAATACCTTGCCGTTCACCGACGATGTGCGCCCGTAGCCCATCGTGTGGACCGGAATCTTGTCCTGGCTTGCCTTGGGAATGATCTGGTAGGTGATGCCCGTGGACAGCGGCTGGTAGACCAGCGCCGCGCCGCCCTTGGTGGATTCGTAGCACTCGACGCCCTTCTCGGTGTTGTAGGCGGTCTCGCATTCCGGCACCTGGATCTTCACGCCGCCGATGCCGCCGTCACGCTCGTTGAGCAGGGTGAAGTAATCCTTGTAGCCATCCGCGAAGGGGATGCCGCCCGCGGCATAGGGCCCGGTGCGGTAGCTCAGCGACGGGAACACGAGGTCCGCCAGCGCCGGGCCCGCAGCCACCGTGGCCGCCACGGCCACCGCTGCAAGTCTGGTCAGTTTCATGGTATTCCTCCCTTGGATCATGACACATTCATTTCCGGTTGCCCGGTTCTCGATGCCCGTCCCGCCTAGTGTGGGAAGGGCCAGAGCCTCAGTTTTTCCTTTATCACCCGCCAGAGCGCGGCGAGGCCGTGCGGCTCGAGGATCAGGAAGACGATGATCAGCCCGCCGATCACCATGAGCTGGATATGCGCCGCCAGATCGGTCGGCCAGTTGAGCCCGTTCACCAGGATGTTCTTCAGCAGCACCGGAAAGAGCACCATGAAGGCCGCCCCGGCGAAAGAACCGAAGATCGAGCCGAGCCCGCCGATGATGACGGCAAAGAGCGCGATGAAGGACTTCTCGATGCCGAAGGCTTCGCCGACCTCGACCGCGCCGAGATAGACCGAAAAGAACAGCGAGCCGGCGATACCGATGAAGAAGGACGACACCGCGAAGGCCGTCAGCTTCGCCTTCAGCGGGTTCACCCCGATGATCTCGGCAGCGATGTCCATGTCGCGGATCGCCATCCAGCTTCGCCCTACCGAGCCGCGCGTGAGGTTGCGCGCCATCCAGGCGACGACGAGCACGAAGAACAGGCAGATGAAATACTGCGCCCAGGGCGGCGAGGCCGGGCCGGTGACCGCGATGCCGAGCACCGTGCGTTCTGGCGCGTTGATCTGCCCGGAGGCCGAGTAGTTGTAGAACCACCCCACCCGGTTGAAGAGCCAGATCAGGAAGAACTGCGCCGCCAGCGTCGCCACCGCCAGGTAGAAGCCCTTGATGCGAAGCGATGGCAGCCCGAACAGTACCCCCACGCCCGCGGTGATGAACCCCGACAGCACCACGATGATGACGATGTTGAGATCGGGGAACGACGTCATCAGCTTGAAGGTGGCATAGGCCCCCACCGCCATGAAACCGCCGGTGCCAAGGCTGACCTGCCCGGCATAACCCATCAGGATGTTGAGCCCGATCGCCGCGATCGACCAGATGAGGAACGGCACGATCACCGCGTTCGCCCAGTAATCGTTGATCATGAAGGGGATGACGCCCAGCGCCACCGCTAGCACAAGGTAGTAGCGCAAGCGGTCGAAGGCGATGGGAAAGGTCTGCGCATCGTCGCGGTAGGATGTCTTGAAATCACCTGCTTCGCGGTAGAACATCTGCTCAGACCCTCTCGATGATCTTCTCGCCGAACAGGCCCTGCGGCCGGAAGACGAGGAAGACAAGCGCCAGCATGTAGGCGAACCAGTTCTGTGTCGCGCCGCCCACCAGCGGGCCCACGCTGAACTCGAAGAGCTGCTCGCCCATGCCGATGATCAGTCCGCCGACGATGGCGCCGGGGATCGAGGTGAAGCCGCCCAGCATAAGCACCGGCAGCGCCTTGAGCGCGATGAGCGACAGCGAGAACTGCACCCCCATCTTGGTGCCCCACATCATGCCCGCGACCAGCGCCACGAAGCCCGCGATGGCCCAGACCATGACCCAGATGAAGCGCAGCGAGATGCCCACCGAGAGCGCCGCCTGATGATCGTCAGCCACGGCGCGCAGCGCGCGCCCGTATTTGGTGAACTGCGAGAACAGCATCAGCGCGACGACCAGCATCGCCGCAACCACGGCGGCGACCACATCGAGCCGGTCGATGAAGAAGCCGTAGCCGAAGAGGCTGTAGGTGGCTTCGTCGATTGCGCTCGACATGCCCTGCGGCAGGCCGACATCGAGTTTCTTGATGTCGGCGCCCCACATCACGTCGCCGAAGCCCTCGAGGAAATAGGCAAGCCCGATGGTGGCCATGAAGAGGATGATCGGCTCCTGGTTGACCAGATGCTTGAGCACCCAGCGCTCGACCAGGAAGGCCAGAAGCACCATCACCGCCATGGTGCACAGGATCGCCAGGACCGTGGGCATGTTCCAGCCGAAGTGATGCAGGCTGGTGCCGAAGATGGCGTTGATCAGATGCGCGAACGGGATCTGGCCGTTCTGGAACCCCACCAGTGTCATCGCGGCGAAGAGCGCAAAGACGCCCTGCGCGAAGTTGAAGATGCCACTTGCCTTGAAGATCAGCACAAAGCCCAGCGCCACGAGCGCATAGAGCACCCCGGTCATCAGCCCGTTCGCAGCCGCCTCGAGGGCGAAGAAAACCTGTTCAGGCATGCGCACCCCCGTTGCCCGTTGCGTTTCGCCGCATCTCAGTCATGCGCCACCCCCAGATAGGCGTTGATCACCTCGGGGTTCGCGCGCACCTCGTCGGGCGTGCCGTCGCCGATCTTGCGCCCGTAATCCATCACCACGACCCGGTCGGAGAGGTCCATCACCACGCCCATGAGCAGCAGCTTCGGCTCGGCGGCCAGCGCCCGTCCCAGTTCCACCCGCTTCTGCAAGCCGTAGGGCAGACGGCCCACCGGCGTCTTGCGGATGTGCTGGATTTCGAGGAAGTCGATGATCTTCTCCGCCTTCTCGCGGTGATAGGTCTCTTCCGCCTCAGCCTTGCCCCACCAGAGAGCCTGGCTCAACAGCCCGGTCTTGGTCATCGTCAACCGTCCGGTCATGATGTTGTCCAGTGTGGACATTCCCTTGAAGAGCGCGATGTTCTGGAAGGTACGCGCGATACCCATGCGCGCCACGTCATAGGGGCGCACCGAGCCGCGCTTCTGGCCGCGGAACCAGACCTCGCCCTCCTGCGGGTGGTAGAAGCCGTTGATGACGTTGAGCATCGACGACTTGCCGGCACCGTTGGGGCCGATGATGGCGCGGATCTCGCCCTCGCGGATGTCGAAGCTGATGTCCTTGATCGCCACCACACCGCCGAAACGCAGCGTGATGTTCCGCATTTCCATCAACACACCACCGATCTTGCGACCGTCCGCTGTGAGATACCCTTCGGCGTCCGTATCCATCCCGTCCTTCATGCCTTCTCCCTTGCGGGGCGAGCCGCTGCCGCGCCGCTCATTCCGCTGCCACCTTCCGGTCCGCTGCACGCGCCACGGTCTGCGCATCGCGAATCTCGAGAGTCGCCTTGATCTTGCCCTTGCGGCCATCCTCGTAGGTGACTTCCGTCTCGGTGTAGATGCTCTTCGATCCGTCGTAGAGCGCTGTGACGAGATCGTCGTATTTCTCTGAGATGATGTTGCGCCGAACCTTGCGCGTGCGTGTCATCTCGCCGTCGTCGGCGTCGAGTTCCTTGTGCAGCACGAGGAAGCGCCGAACCTGCATGCCCGCAAGCTGCGGGTCCGCGGCCAGGCTGCGGTTCACTTCCTCGACATTCGCCTGGATCATGTCGAGCACGCGCGCATGGCCCGTCAGCTCCTGGTATGAGCCATAGGCGATGTTGTTGCGCTCCGCCCAGTTGCCCACCGCAGCGAGGTCGATGTTGATGAAGGCGGCGCAGAAGTCGCGCCCGTTGCCGAACACCACCGACTCGAGGATATTGGGGAAGAACTTCAGCTTGTTCTCGACGTATTTCGGTGCGAAGAGGCTGCCGTCGGCCATCTTGCCCACGTCCTTGGCGCGGTCGATGATGCGCAGATGCCCGGTGCCCTCCTCGAAGAAGCCGGCGTCGCCCGTTGCCACCCAGCCTTCGGCGTCCTTGGTCGCGGCGGTACTTTCGGGGCTCTTGTAGTATTCCACGAAGGTGCCCGGGCTGCGGTAGAACACCTCGCCGGTCTCCCCGATGCGCACCTCCACTCCCGGCGACGGCACACCCACCGTGTCGGCGCGCACCTCGCCGTCGGGCTGCTGGGTGATGAACACGCTCGCCTCGGTCTGGCCGTAGAGCTGCTTGAGGTTGATCCCGAGCGAGCGGTAGAATTGGAAGATCTCCGGCCCGATCGCCTCGCCCGCCGTGTAGCCCACGCGGATGTTCGTGAGCCCCAGCGTGTTCTTCAGCGGCCCATAGATCAGCATCTCGCCGATGCGGTACTGAAGCCGGTCTGCCGCGCTCACCGGCTTGCCGTCGAGGATCGCGGGGCCGACCTTGCGCGCCAGCGCCATGTACTTGTCGAAGAGCCGCTTCTTGACCTTGCCCGCATCCTCCATGCGGATCATCACGTTGGTGAGCATGGTCTCGAAGATGCGCGGCGGGGCGAAGAAATAGGTCGGCCCGATCTCGCGCAGGTCTGTCATCATGGTCTCGGGGCTCTCGGGACAACTCACGCAGAAACCCGTCCACATCGCCTGACCGATGGAGAAGATGAAGTCACCCACCCAGGCCATCGGCAGATAGGCGACGACCGAGTCCTTCTCGTTGAGACGGTCGAACTCGGAAGAGGATTTCGACGCCTCGATGATGTTGCGATTCGACAGGATCACGCCCTTGGGCTTCCCGGTCGTCCCGGAGGTGTAGAGCATCACGCAGGTGTGGTCGTAGGTCAGTTCTCCCTGCCGCTTCGCCAGTTCGTCCTCGAAGCGGCTGTGCCCCGCGCGCCCCTCGGCGGCGACATCGGTCAGCCAGTGCAGGTGCGCATGGTCGTATTTGCGCATCCCGCGCTTGTCCTGGTAGAGGATGTGGGTGATCGCGGGCAGCCTCTCCTGCACGTCGAGCACCTTGTCGACCTGCTCCTGGTCGCCGCAGACCACGAAGCGCGCACCGCAATGGTCGAGCACATAGGCCATCTCCTCGGCCGCCGCATCCTGGTAGAGCGGCACCGGGATTGCGCCACACATCTGCGCTGCCACCATCGACCAGTAGAGCGCCGGGCGGTTGCGCCCGATGATCGCAACATAGTCGCCCCGGTCGAGCCCCAGCGCCAGCATTCCCATGGCAATGGCGCGAATCTCGTCGCGCGCCTCGGCCCAGGTCCAGCTCTGCCAGATGCCGAATTCCTTCTCGCGGTAGGCCGGCCGTGCGGCATGGATGCGCGCATTGCGCTCAAGCAGGGCAGGGATCGACTCCCAGCCGGAAGCAGGCTGCTGCATCGCCACGTTTTCTCTCCTCCCAACGCCGCCATGGGGCGGTAGTGCCCGGTCTTCTGCCGAATCCGGACGTATCCTGACAGCAAATCCCTGACCGTCAAATTTTTCCTGACTTTTTCCCCAATGTAACGAATTGTATCAAGCCACACCGGTTCCCGTTGCCGTGAAGCCGCCATGGATTTCTCCCAGGGGGCCGGGATAAGGAGGTAAGAGAGCCACGACTGGAGAGCGGATGTGACGACTGATGCAGACCGCATGGCGCGGCTCACCCGCGCCGGACTCAACCTCATCCAGCAGGCGCTGACGATCTACGACGCCGATCTGCGCCTCGCGGTGTGGAACATCCGCTTCCAGGAGATGTTCGACCTGCCCGACCGGCTCGTCACCCCCGGCGCGGCATTCGAGGACACCATCCGCTATCTGGCCGAGCGCGGCGATTACGGCGATGTCGGCGAAGTGACCGAATTCGTCGCCACCCGGGTTCGCATCGCTCGCGCCTTCGAGCCGCATTACATGGAGCGCACCCGCTCGAACGGGCGCACGATCTCGGTCGAGGGCAGCCCGCTGCCGGGCGGCGGCTGGGTGACGGTCTATACCGACATCACCGCAATCAAGCGCCAGGAGGCGCTGCTGCGCGGCCGGTCCGAACAGTTGTCGGAGCGCGTTCTGGCCTATTCCGAGGAACTCGCGCGCGCGAACCGTGAACTCGCCGCATCCATCGCCGCGCTGGAACAGGCCAAGCGCGACCTGACGGAAGCCGAGGCGCGCACCCGCATGACCGCCGAGATGGTGCCCGCGCATATCTCGCATCTCGACCGCAGCGAGCGCTACACCTATTCAAACCGCCGCCTGCCCTCGGTGTTGCCCGGCACCCCGCAGGAGATCGTGGGGCGGCCCGCTCGTGCGGTGCTGGGCGAGCAGGCACACGATGCGATCCGGCCTCATATCGCCCGCGCGCTGGAGGGCGAGCCGGGGGTGATGGAGTTCACACATGCCGAGAGCGGGCGGCGGGTCCGTGCCGCCTTCACGCCCGACCGGAAAGACAACGGGCCGGTGCAGGGCGTCTATATCCTGTCGATGGACATCACCGCCGAGACCCAGGCCCGCGCCGCGCTGACCCAGACGCGCAAGCGCGAGCTGGCCGCACAGCTCACCTCGGGCATGGCGCATGACTTCGCCAATCTGCTGACCATCATCCTCGGGCTGCAGGCGCGGCTCGAGCGGCTCGAAGGGTTGCCTGCCGCCGCGCGCGAGATCGCCGCCACCACCCGCGCCGCAGCCCAGCGTGGCGGGCGGCTGCTCGACCGGCTGGCCGACATCTCGGGGCGGCGCGACCTGCGCCCGGCGCCCACCGACATGGGAGCGTTGCTGGCCGATGTCCGCGCCCTCGCGCGCTCGGCGCTTCCCGAAGGTATTGCGCTGTTCGAAACCGTCGAGGGACTGCGCGAGCCGATTCTGCTCGATCAGGGATCACTGCAGGACGCGGTTCTGAACCTCATCCTGAACGCCCGCGACGCGATTGGCGGGGGGGAGGGGCGGATCGCGCTACGCGCCCGGGCGATCCGCGACATCTGGGTAGAGATCGCGGTCGAGGACTCGGGCCCGGGCTTCAGCGCCGAGGCGCTGGAACATGCGCTCGACCCGTTCTTCACCACCAAGGGCGAGGCGGGATCGGGGCTTGGGCTCGCCATGGTCTATGATGCCGTGAAGCTCGCCGGGGGCACGGTAAGCCTCGCCAACCAGGCCGGAAGCGGCGCGTGCGTGACGCTGCGCCTGCCCCTGCGGCCCGCCCCCCGCCCGGCCGAGGAACCGCCTCTCGTGCTGTTGGTGGAGAACGACCCGGATCTTCGGGCGGGGGTGCGCGACATGCTGCGCGGGCTCGGGCACGCGGTGATCGAAGCCGAAAGTGCCGAGGAGGCCCGCACGCTGGCCGGGCTTCCCGGCGTGGGGCTGGTGCTGTCGGACATCGCGCTCGGCCCCGGCGACTCGGGGCTCGCGCTGCTGCGGCAACTGGCGACCTCGGGGCACGGCGCCGATCTGCGGCTGATGACAGCGCTGCCGCCGGGGGATGCCACGCGCCGCACCGCCGAGTCCGCCTTCCCGGTGCTGCCCAAGCCCTTCGACGCCGCGGTGCTGGCTGCCTTCCTGCATGCCGGGGACCGGGCAGCATGACCCGCCAAGCCCCGATACCCGTTGCGAGGCGCCACCCCGCAGGGAGGACGCACCGATGAGCCCCGCGGCCCCCCTCGTCGCCATTCTCGACGACGAGCCACAGATCCGCCTCATGCTGGCCGAGGCGCTGGAGGAGGCGGGCTTCCGCACCGCGGGCTTCGGGCGCGCCACCGAGTTCGAGGCGGCGCTGGCGCGCCTCGCCCCTGATGTCTGCCTCGTCGATCTGGGCCTGCCCGACCGCGACGGCCTCGCCCTCGTCCACCGTCTGGCGCTCGAGTCGGGCGCTGCGGTGATCATTATCTCGGGACGCGCCCAGGTGCAGGATCGGGTGACGGGGCTGGAGCTGGGAGCCGACGACTATGTCATCAAGCCGTTCGAGCCTGTCGAGGTGGTGGCGCGCGTGCGCGCCCTGCTGCGCCGCGGCCAGCAGGGTGCGGCACGCCGCGAGCGGGCGCGCTTCAACGGCTGGACCGCGCATTTCGACCGCTACCTGCTCACCGCCGACGACGGCGAGGAGGTGGCACTCTCCCATGCCGAGGGCGAGGTGCTGCGGCTCTTCCTCGACAACCCTCGCCGCCTCATCAGCCGCGCCCAGATGCAGGAGAGTCTCGGCGGCACCGCGGGTGCGAGCTTCGACCGGGCGATGGACGTGCGGGTGTCGCGGCTGCGCACCAAGCTGCGC
>PHEG01000069.1 GCA_002842835.1 Alphaproteobacteria bacterium HGW-Alphaproteobacteria-2
GAGGCGCGCGCGGCTCATCGGATCTGCGTGGTGGCCGCCAGCATCTGGTCGGCGGCGGTGATGACGCGGGCGTTGAGTTCGTAGCCGCGCTGCGCCTCGATCAGTTCCGTGATCTCGCGCACCGCATCGACCGACGAGCTTTCGAGATAGCCCTGACGGAAGGTGCCGAGCCCGTCCTCGCCCGCATCGCCCGCGATCGGCGGGCCAGAGGCCTCGGTCTCCAGGTAGAGGTTGCCGCCGACGGCCTCGAGCCCCTTTTCGTTGGCGAAGGCGGTGAGCGCGAACTGGCCCAGCCGTTCCGCCTCCACCCGGTCGGAGAAGAAGGCGAAGACCTCGCCATCGGCGTTGATGCTGATGGAGCGCGCATCCTCTGGGATGGTGATCGAGGGGACCAGCGGATAGCCCTCGGAGGTGACGATCTCGCCATCGGCGGCGCGCTTCAGCGCCCCGTCGCGGGTGTAGCCCGAGAGGCCCGAGGGCAGCGTCACCTCGAGATAGCCACGTCCCTCGATGGCGAGGTCGAGATCGCCGCCGGAGCGCGTGACCGCCCCCTGGGCGAGCAGCACGCTGACCGCGGCGGGCCGCACACCGAGGCCGAGCTGCACGCCCGCGGGCAGCACCGTGCCGTCGGCGGCGGAGACGGTGCCCGCGCGCTCCATCTGCTGGTAGTGCAGATCGGCGAATTCGGCGCGCCGCGCGTCGTAGGCGGTGGTGTTCATGTTGGCGAGGTTGCTGGAGATCACCTCCACCCTCATCTGTTGCGCAGCCATTCCCGTGGCGGCGATGTCGAGTGCACGCATGTCCTGCCCTCCTGAGCGATCAACTGCCGAGCGTGCGCAGGGCGCCGCGCACGCGTTCGTCTTCCTGGTCCAGGAAACCCTGGCCAAGCTCGTAACCGCGCTGCACCTCGATCAGCCGGGCGATCTCGGACACTGCCGAGACGTTCGAGGTCTCGAGAAAGCCCTGGAGCACCGTCGGCGCCTCCACCGGGCGCAAGGCGCCGGAGGTGCGGAAACGCACGCCATCCTCGCGGATAAGCTCCCTTGGGTCCTCGGGCTCGACGAGGCCTATCTGGGCGACCGGCTGGCCGTCGGCGCTGAGCGTGCCGTCGCGCGCGATGGCGATGCTGCGCGCTTCGGGCGGGGCGAAGACGGGTGCGCCGCCTGCATCGAGCAGGCGCCCGCCCTGCGGGGTGAGCATCTCGCCCGCGGGCGAGAGCGCGAAGGCGCCCGCGCGCGTCAGCCGTTCGCCCTGCGGCGTCTCGATGCGGAAGAAGCCCGGCCCCTCGATGGCAAGATCGAAGCTGCCACCGGTGCGCCGCAGGCCACCCGCGCTGGCATCGGTGTGGCGCGCCCCGGCATGGGCCATGGAGAGCACCTCTCCGGCGCCGTCCGGGGCGCGCACGAATTCGGTGAAGATCACCGCCTCGGCGCGGTAGCCGGTCGTGGCCGCATTGGCGATGTTGTTGGCGAGCACCTGCATCTCGCGCATCAGGCCCGACTGGCGGGAAAGGGTGGCGTAGGTGGCGCTGTCCATGTCCGTCTCCTAGCCTCCGGCGATCAGCGGGATGAGCCGGGCGCGGAAGAAGCTCTCGAGCGTTCCGGCCATGAAGCCCATGCTGGCCCAGAACACCACCGCCATGGCGGCGAGCTTCGGCACGAAGGTGAGCGTGAGTTCCTGCACCGAAGTGAGCGCCTGGAAGAGCCCGATCGCCACACCGGCGACGAGTGCCACGCCGAGCACCGGCGCGGAGATGATCGCCCCGGCCCAGAGCCCCTCGCGGAGCGTGTCGAAGAAGATCGCCTCGTCCATCGTCACACCGGCATGCGCAGGATTTCCTGATAGGCCTCCACCACCCTGTCGCGGATGGTGACGGCGGCCTCCACCGCAAGCTCGGTCTCGGCGAGCGCGGTGACGAGGGCGTGCGGGTCTGCGCCGCCGGTCAGCGCCTGACGCGCCGTCGTCTCGGCGTTCTGCAACGTCTCGACGAAGCGCCGCCCGAAGGCCGTAGCGGCATCCAGCCCCGCGTCGGGGGTGGGTTGCGTGGCGGGGCGGGCGGCGGCATAGAGGCTCTGGACAAGGGGGGGTATTGGCGTCACGGCACTCTCCTCAGGTCAGCGGCGCAGGATTTCCATCAGCGCGCGGCCCATCTGGCGGGCCTGGTCGAACATGCGCAGATTGGCCTCGTAGCTGCGCTGGGCCTGGCGGGCATCGGCGATCTCGACGACGAGATCGACGTTCGAGCCTGCATAGGTGCCGTCGGCCCCGGCGAGCGGATGCGCGGGGTCGTGGACGCGCGGCAGCGCGCGGTCGTCGAGAAACACCCGCCCCTGTGCCACGCCGCCGCCCCGCGCCGCCTCCTCGAAGGCGGCGAGCTTGCGGCGGTAGCCGGGCGTGTCGGCATTGGCGATGCTGGCGCGCAGGATGTCGAGTGACTTGGAATAGATGCCGAGCGAGAAATCGTATTGGCGGCGGGCGTCGGCGGCGCGCACCATCTCCACTTCGAGCGAGACGGAATTGCCGTCGGGTGCAACCTCGGTGCCGCTGACAGGCAACGCGCGCAGTGCGCCCACGGCCGCGGGCGGAGCGATGTGGCCGGGCCGGGTGGCCCGCATCGGCGCGCTACCGGTAACGGCAACAATGTCGGCGAAGGGAGGAATATCCTGCGCGCGGAAACCTGGCGTGTCGGCATGGGCGATGTTGCGCGCGATCACCGCCTGACGGCGGGCCGCATGTTCGGCGCTGGCCTGCGCCAGGCGCAGTATATCCGGCATGTCAGGCATCGGGGCTTCTCCCTCGAGCGTGTCGAAAGGAAGGCTTAAGGGCGAGTCCTTTAGATTCGGTAATCGCCAACGATTGCCGGGAGGGGCACATGCTGAACGGGGATCTTGCCGCGCTGACCGCAGAGGTGCAGGCGCTCTCGGGTGTGCGTGCGCTGGGCCGTGTGCAGGGCCTGCGCGCCGGTCTGGTGGAGGTGGCGGGCCTCGGGCAGCGCTGCGCGCTGGGCGACCGGGCCGAGATCGCGCGCCGCGCTCTGCCCGCCATCGCCGCGGAGGTGGTGCGAATCGGCCCGGAGGGCGCGGTGCTGATGCCCGAGGCGCAGCCCGAAGGTGTGCGCCGTGGCGACGGGGTGCGGCTCATCGGGCCGTCGTCGATCGCGCCGCATTCGGGCTGGATCGGCCGCATTCTCGATCCGGACGGGCGTCCGCTCGACGGTCGGCCGCTGCTGCGGTCTTCAACACCGCGCTGCCGCTTGCGCGCGGTCAGCGGCTGGGGCTGTTCGCCGGGTCGGGCGTGGGCAAATCCTCGCTCCTTGGCGCGCTGGCACGCGGCGTGGCGGCAGATGTGGTGGTGGTGGCGCTGGTGGGCGAACGCGGGCGCGAGTTGCGACAGTTCACCGAGGAGGTTCTGGGCGCGGAGGGCATGCGCCGCGCCGTCGTGGTCACCGCCACGTCCGACCGCTCGGCACTGGCGCGGCGGCGCTGCGCCTGGGCGGCGATGGCGGTGGCCGAGCATTTCCGAGACGAGGGCTTGCATGTGCTGCTGCTGGCCGATTCGCTCACCCGCTTCGCCGAGGCGCACCGCGAGGTGGCGCTGGCCGCGGGAGAGGGCGCGGCGCTGCGCGGGCACCCGCCCTCGCTGGTCCCCGCGCTGATGGCCCTGGCGGAGCGCGCAGGCCCCGGTGAGGAGGAGCGGGCGGGCGACATCACCGCTGTCTTCACCGTGCTGGTTCAGGGCTCCGACATGGAGGAGCCGGTGGCAGACATCCTGCGAGGCGCGCTCGACGGGCATGTGGTGCTCTCGCGCGCCATCGCCGAGCGCGGGCGCTACCCGGCGGTCGATCTGGTGCGTTCGGTCTCGCGCAGTCTGCCCACGGCCGCGAACGAGGCGGAAAACGCGCTCATCGCGCGGCTGCGGCAGGTGCTGGGCACCTACGACAGCGCCGAGACGATGATCCGCGCCGGGCTCTACAGCGCGGGCTCGGATGCGGCGCTCGACGAGGCGGTGCGGCTCTGGCCCCGGCTCGACGCCTTCCTGTCGGAGCCGGAGCCGGGAAATGCGGCGACCAGCTTCGCGCGGCTCGCGGCGCTGCTGGATGGGACCACGGGCGAGGGCGCCGCACGGGGCTGACCTGGCGAGTCGGGTGGCGTGCCTGCCCTAGACACGCGCGGCAAAGAGCGTGGCCGGGCTTGCCCCCCCGCCGCCCCGCAACAGGCCAAGCGCGACAAGCCCCGGCGTGCCGGGCCCCGGCCCGGCCTCTGCCTGGGCACGCAGAAGAAAGCGCCGGGTCAGCGCCTCCAGCCGTTCGGGATCGGCGAATTGCGCCACCGCGCTGCTGCCGAAGGCGCGCAGCGACCTGTCGCGCACAACCTCGACCTGACGGTCGAGATCGAGCGCCCCGAAGCCCTTCGGCAGGCCGAATGCCGTTTCGAAGACATCGCGCAGCGGCGGCGTGCCGAGGATTTCGAGCCACAGCGTGGTATCCGAGGAGGCGCGCGCAGCAATGTCGGGCAACTCACGCCGGGCGTTGAGCGCAAGGCGCAGCGAGGCATCGCTCTCACCCACTGCGATCTCGAAGCGGCGGGTCTGGAAGGCGCTGACGATACGCTCGGCGAAGCCCGCCTCAGCGGTGCGCGCGCCGCCCGGATCGCCGAAGCCGAAGGACTCGGCAAAGGCCCGATAGCGCTTGTCGGACAGGCGGTTGGCCAGCCCGTCGCGCGCCTGCGAGCCATCCTCCAGCACGCGGCGGATGAAGAAGCGGTTGTCGATGTCGTCCTGCAGCCCGAAGGCACCGAGCGCGACCGCGAGCAACCGCCGGTCGGCGACGAGCGCCTCGGCCGAGGCAATGGCCCCGATGCGCTCGCGGAAATGCGCGCTCTCGCGCGCCAGTTCCGGCGCGCGGTTGAACGCCTCCGTCTGGCGCACCATCGTGCGCTCGAGGAAGGCGAAGCCGGAGAGGCCCGCGAAGGGAACCACCGGCCGGAAGCCGATCATCGCCGCACCGCCGCGAACAGGCGCTCCTCGCGCGGCAGCAAGCAGCGCAGCGTCTTGAGCGCCTGATAGGGCCGCGCGGCGGCGACATGGGCGGTGGCGGCGTCGAGCAGGCTGCGGCTGTCGCGGTCGGTGAAGACCTGGCTCAACTGCTCGATCCCGCGCAGCAGTTGCGGGCGCACGTCGCCGTCCGCGGCATCGCCGGAGAGGACGAGCTGCGCGATGTAGCACACCCGGCGCACCGGCGTGTTGGCCCCCTCCGGGTGGATGGCGTCACGCAGTCGCAGGATGCGCGCATCCGGGGTCAGCACGCTCATGCGGCTGCGCCGGTCGCCGTTCTCGATGACCGCGCCGTTGACCAGCACGCGCTCGCCGGGCGCAAGCTTGAGCACGAGGCCGCTCATGGCGCGTTCTCCCCCCCGGCAAGGCCGCGCATCACGGCGGTGTTGACCTCGACGAGTGCCGCGGCATCGGCCTCGCGGGCGAGCACGCGGCGGGAATGGACCTCGGTGAACTCGGCCAGGTAGAAGAGCCCGGCGCGCAGCTCGGCCGGGAGGGCGTTGCGCGGGTCCGCCACCTCGGAGGCGACGAGCGCCCAGAGGCGGCGGTTGGCGTGGAGCGCGGCCACCAGCCGGGCAAAGCCACTCGGCCCGGCCTCGGCAGCACTGCCGAGCCGGGCGGTCACACGGGCGAAAGCATCGTATTCGGCTGTGCGCGGGCTGCGCAGCACGGTGACTGCGGCATAGCCCGAAAGGGCGCCTTGTGCGCTCGGCATCCTCGGATCCTCCGGTGTGGGGTGTCTCGGGCAGGATGTGCGGGGCGCGTGCTAGGCAGCATGCGCCCCGCCGCCCGTTACCGGAACAGCGCGAGGATGTTCTGCGGCTGCTGGTTCGCGATCGAGAGCGCCTGGATGCCGAGCTGCTGCTGCACCTGCAGCGCCTGGAGCCGTGCGGAGGCCTCCTCGAGATCCGCATCGACCAGCGCCCCGATACCGGTGCGCAACGCATCGGTCAGCCGGCCCACGAATTCCGACTGGCCCTGGATGCGGTTCAGCGAGGCGCCGAGTGCGGCCGAGCCGTCGATCGATGTCTGGATCAGGGTCTCGATGGCTCCGAGCGAGGTATCGGCGGCGGCCGAGTCGGACACGTCGATGGTGCTCAGGTCGAGGTTTGCCTCGAAATCGACCGAGCCCACGGTGATTTCGGAGGCCGTCACCGCCCCGGTCGAATCACGGTCGAGCGACGAGAGCACGGTGATGTCGCCGCCCGCGGTGTTGAGCAGGTTCGCACCGTTGAACTGTGCCGCGCCGATGATCGAGGTGATCCGGTTCTTCAGCTCGTCCACATCGGCAGCGATCTTGGCGTTGTCCACGTTCTCGCCCGTGGCTGCAACGACCCTTTCCTTGATCTGCAGCAGGATGTCGGTGATCTGCTCGGCCCCGGCGAGACCGACGGCGACGGTCGACTCGCCCAGCGAGAGCGACTCGGAGATCGCGCGGAAGCCGGCGACATCGGATTCCATCACTTTGGAGATGGCGAAGGAGGCCGCGTTGTCGGCGGCGGAGTTGACGCGCTTGCCGGTCGAGATCTGGCTCTGCGTCGTCTCGAGGTTAGAGTTGACCGAGCGCAGCGTCTGCAGTGCGACGATGGCTGATGTGTTGGTCAGGATACTGGCCATTTCGATTTCCTCTTCGGCGGGGCTTTGCCCCGCAAGACTGCCCCGGAGGGCTTGCGGCCTTCTGACCAATGCCCGAGCGTCCATGCCGCTCGCGCGCCAGCCCGTTCATCGGGTGCGATGCAGAGGCTTGCGCGGTTTTCGCTAACGAACCGCTAATGGTGATCGCCTCGAATCGGGAAATTTTTGCGCATCTTGCTGCCCGGCCCCGCTGCGGTCGCGTCGTGGGGTTCAGACCCGGCGTTCGAGCCGGGTGCGCCCGAATGCGAAGCTCTGGCGCGCGCCCTGCGCGTCGTAGGTGTCAAGCTGGCGCACCCCGCCGCGGCAGGCCGCCGCACGCGCCGCGGCCCGGCGCAGCCCGCCCAGCGCAGCCTCGATCAGCGCCTGATTGCGCGCCGCGAGCCGCGCGAGCCGCGCGAGCCGGTCGGGCCTGCCCGCAGGGGCCTTGCCGAGGAGATCCGCCAGACGCTCTTTCTCCGCCAGCAACGGCGCGAGCCTGTCGAGCCGCCCGGCGAGCAGCGCGGCACGCTCGTCTTCGAGAAGCGCCTCAACCCGATCGAGCAGCATCGTCCCGACCGCCTGGGCCTTGCAACGCCTCGAAGATGACCTGCGCGAGCCCGATACCACCGGCTTCCGCAAGAACCTCGGCCTGAGCGCGCGCGAGCGTCCCGGAAAGCTGCTCCTCCCCCGCCCCGCCCCCCAGCGCGGCGCGGGCCTGACCGAGGCCTGCGAAGCGCAGCATCTCGGCCAGGAAGGCGGCCTCGGCGGCGCGGGCGGCGGCGCGTAGCGCCCCGTCGTCCGGCAGCGCGGGCGGATGCGACGACCTGCCCACCAGGAGCGGCGGCACGGGTGACAGGGGCAGCGACGCGGTCATCACGGTCTCCTCGCTGGGCTGATCCGCATTAGCAGGGCGCAGGTAAAGGATCGGTAACCCCTGGCGACGATGCTGCACCGACTCGTCCTCTTGCGGAGACCGATTTGCAGTTTGCCCCACTTCCTCCCGCTTCCCTCGCCCCGCCGGGCCGGGCACCCTCGGCACCGGGCCCTGTACCGGCGGAGGCTTCGGCCTTTGCCGCATTCGCCGCCGATCCGGCGGACACGGCAGGCGCTGCGGTCGTGGCGCTGGCAACCCTCTTCGCTCCGTCGGGCCACCCGGGCGGGGCAGCGCGACCGGCCGCGGCACCGCCAGGCCCCGGCGGCGCAGCAGCGGTCGATAAGCCGAATGTGCAGCCAACAGGCGCTTTCTCCCCGGCCACGCAGCCCGCGACCGCTCTGCCGGAAAGCGCGCAGCCGGTAGGCGCGCAGCCCGTCGAGGAAAAACCCAGAGGCACGCAGCCTGCGGTTTCCAGACCAGCGCCGACACCGACCGCACCCCCTCTTGTGCCAGAGCTTGCGCCGCCCGGCCGCGCGGCAGTTCTCGGCACTCCTGTTGCGGCGCCGCAGGACGGGGCCGACGCGCGCCCCACGGCAGGTGTCCCCCCGTCGAGCGCCCCGCAGCCGCCCGCAACCGCGCTCACGCAGACCGCAATGACGACCGCCGCCGCGCAAGCCGCGCCGCAAGACCCCGGGTCGCCTGCCCCGGGAGGGATGACCGTTTCGACGGAGGCAGAGCCGCCCACGGCGGACACACGCTCCGCGCCCAGCCACGGAGCGGCATCCAGCCCGGCAGCGACCGTGACGGCAACTGCAAGCGCGCCCGGGCGGACCCCGGACGCCGACCCGGCACCGAAAGCGGCACCTGCCACAAGCAGCTCGGCAACCGCCGTCGCCCCGACGCCCGGGTATCCGGCCGCACCGAGCGCCGTCGCCGCGCCCGCCCAGCCCGGGCCCGAACACCCCGCACAGCCCTCGTCGGCCGAAGCCGGGGCGGCGTCGGCAGAGCCGCTTATCGGCGACCTCGCGACCATGCATCAGCCGGGCAGCGCGCGCCTCGCCGTCCCGGCCCAGATCCTCGCCCCGGGCTCCGGCGAAGCCACCCTCGCCCGTCACGGCACGCGGCAGATCGCCACCGCTGCCGCCGAGGGCGCGTGCGCATGACACTCTCGCTGGGCGAGCACGGCGTGACGCTGCATCTGATCGCCGACCGAGCCGAGACGCTGGACCTCCTGCGCCGCCACATCGGGCTCCTGGGCGAGGAATTCGCGCGGCTGGGCTACGCCAGCGCCGATTTCAGCTTCGGCAGCGGTCCCGGCGGCGACCAGCAGGCGGCATCCGCCGACACCGGGGCCGAGCCCACCGCGGCCCCTGCCGCCATGCCCGCCCTCGCACAGACCAACGCCGTCGCGCCGGGCACCGCGCCCCGCCGCACCGGGCTCGACCTCCGGCTCTGAAAGGCACACCATGGATATAGCACAAACCGCCTCCACCGCCCTCGCGGCCGCCCCGGCCGCCGAACGGCCCCGGCAGATCATCACCTCTGATTTCGACACTTTCCTGAAGCTGCTGACCACGCAGATCCGCAACCAGGACCCGCTCAAC
>PHEG01000586.1 GCA_002842835.1 Alphaproteobacteria bacterium HGW-Alphaproteobacteria-2
CGAACTCGGTATCTTCTCGGCGATGTGGAACGAGCATTGTTCCTACAAGTCCTCGAAGGTCTGGCTGCGCAAGCTGCACACCACCGGCCCGCAGGTTATTTGCGGCCCGGGCGAGAACGCGGGCGTGGTGGACATCGGCGACGGGCTCGCCGTGGTCTTCAAGATGGAGAGCCACAACCACCCCTCCTACATCGAGCCGTATCAGGGTGCCGCGACCGGCGTGGGCGGCATCCTGCGCGACGTCTTTACCATGGGCGCACGGCCCGTGGCGGCGATGAATGCGCTCTCCTTCGGGCGGATCGATCACCCGAAGACGAAAAGCCTCGTGCATGGCGTGGTGGAAGGTATCGGCGGTTACGGCAACTGCTTCGGTGTTCCGACGGTGGGTGGCGAGGTGCGGTTTCACCCCGCCTATGACGGCAACTGCCTGGTCAACGCCTTTGCTGCGGGCATCGCGCGTGCGGACTCCATCTTCTACTCCGCCGCCTCGGGCGTGGGCATGCCGGTGGTCTATCTCGGTGCGAAAACGGGGCGCGACGGGGTGGGCGGCGCCACCATGGCCTCGGCCGAGTTCGACGAGACCATCGAGGAGAAACGTCCCACCGTGCAGGTGGGCGACCCCTTCACCGAGAAGCGGTTGCTGGAGGCCTGCCTCGAACTGATGGCATCGGGCGCGGTCATCTCCATCCAGGACATGGGGGCTGCGGGGCTCACCTGCTCGGCGGTCGAGATGGGCGACAAGGGGGGGCTCGGCATCCGGCTCGACCTCGACCGGGTGCCGGTACGCGAGGCGGGCATGAGCGCCTACGAGATGATGCTGTCGGAGAGCCAGGAGCGCATGCTGATGGTGCTGCGCCCGTCGATGGAAGCCGAAGCGCGGGCAATCTTCGAGAAATGGGATCTCGATTTCGCGGTGGTGGGCGAAACGATCGCTGAGGATCGTTTCCTCATCGTGCACAAAGGCGAGACGAAGGCCGATCTGCCGCTGCGCGCGCTCTCTGGCAGCGCACCGGAATACAACCGCCCCTGGGAGGAAACGCCGCCCCAGTCGC
>PHEG01000587.1 GCA_002842835.1 Alphaproteobacteria bacterium HGW-Alphaproteobacteria-2
TTGCACCGTTTCCTGCATATGGGCGATCAGCCGCTCGATATCGTCTGCCGTCGCATCGCCCAGATTGACGATGAAGTTGGCATGTTTCTCCGAAACCTGCGCACCGCCGATGCGATAGCCCTTCAACCCGCTTGCTTCTATCAGCCGCGCGGCAAAATCGCCGGGCGGATTGCGAAAGGTCGAACCGGCGTTGGGCTGGTTCAAGGGCTGCGTCGCCAGCCTTTTTGCCAGCAGACTCTTGATCTTCTGCTCTGCTTCGCTGGCTTCACCTGCCGGCAGCTCAAACCAGGCGGCGACAAACCACTCTTCGCCAGCCGGGAATTCGACATGGCGGTAGCCGGTGATGAATTCATTTCTGTTACGCAGGTGCAATTCACCGCGCCGGTCTATGGTCTGCACCTGCTTGACCACATCCCAGGTCTCGCCGCCATGACAGCCGGCATTCATCGCCAGCGCACCGCCTACCGTGCCCGGAATGCCCGCCATGAACTCGGCGCCGTGCCGGTGCTGGCGTGCCGTGTAGCGGGCCAGCTTGGCGCAGGTCACACCGGCTTCGGCATAGACCTGTTCGCCGTCCATGCTGAGGCCGGTCAGCACGTTGTGCATCAGCACCACGCTGCCGCGCACGCCGCCGTCGCGCACCAGCAGGTTGGAACCGAGGCCGATGAAATACACCGGCTCATCCTCCGGCAGTCCGCGCAAATAGTCGCGCAGGTCGTCGAGTCCGGCCGGGATATAAAACCGTTCGGCCCGACCGCCGACGCGCCAGCTGGTATAGCGGGCCAACGGCTCGTCCCGCAACAGGCGCCCTTGTGTCTGCATCTGCGCCATCACCCTGCCAGCTCCCGGGTATTGGCCGCCACCTGACCGATGGAACCGGCACCCATGACGATGACCACATCACCGTCGTGCGCCATGCCAAGAATCGCTTCCGGCAGATCGACCGGGGATTCGACAAAACGCGGCTCGACCTTGTCGGCCACGCGTACCGCCCTCACCAGCGAACGGCCGTCGGCAGCCACGATGGGCGGCTCACCCGCCGGATAG
>PHEG01000070.1:0-10622 GCA_002842835.1 Alphaproteobacteria bacterium HGW-Alphaproteobacteria-2
GGTGGCCAGCAGGTCGAGCGAGCCGTCCTCCCAGTCGAGCTGGAAGATGCGGTCGAGCGACAGCAGGCAGGCGAGCAGCGCGCCGAGCCACAGCACGCCCGGGGCGATGCGCGAAAGGACGCCTGTCTCGGGCCCCACCCCGAAGGGCACCAGCACCACCACGATGAGAAAGAAGGCGAGCGACAGCCCGAAGCCTCCGCCCGAGCGCAGCCCGAGCGCGAGATCGCGGCGCAAAAGCGCGATCATGCGCCCGACCCCGCGAAGGCGGCATCGAAACCCGTATCGAGAAAGGGCGAGCCGCCCGCGCCGGGGCGCGCGCGGTAGGGCGCGATGTCGAGTAGCCGCGCGCCGGGGATCCCCAGATCGACATGGGTGGCGATGATCGCCGCGCCTCCGCCCGCGCAATGCGCGCCCACCACCTCGGCGAAACGCGCCACGGTGGCGGCATCGAGGCTCACGGTGGGTTCGTCGAGCGCCCAGACGGGGCGGCCGCAGACCAGCAGCCGCGCGAGCCCCAGCCGCCGCTTCTGCCCGGCCGAGAGGTGCTGCGCCTGCCGGTCGGCGAGATCGGTGAGCGCGAAGGGCCCGCCATAGACGCGGGCCCAGAAGCCCAGGTTCTCGGCCACGGTCAGTTGCGCCTTGATCCCGTCGGCATGGCCCGCATAGACCACCGTCTCCTCGCCCGCCCCGATGCGCCCTGCCTCGGGGGGCGCGAGCCCGGCGAGCACGCGCAGGAGCGTCGTCTTGCCCGAGCCGTTCGGCCCGCGCAGGATCAGGCACTCGCCCGCATCGAGCGTGAAGGAGAGCCCCTCGATCACCGCCAGATCGCCGCGCCGACAGGCCAGCCCCTCGGCGCGGATCATGCGCGCCCCCGCGCCGCGAAGGCCGCGGCGATGGCTTCGAGGCTTTCGGCCTTCAGCGAGGCGCCACCCACCAGCGCACCGTCCACGCCAGGTGTCGCGGCGATGGCGGCGGCGTTGGCGGGTGTCACCGAACCGCCGTAGAGCAGGCGCACCCCCGCAGCCCCGGCACCGTAGCGCGCGGCCAGCCCTGCGCGCAGGTGGCCCATAACCTCGGCAATTTCCTCCGCCTCCGGCGTGCGGCCCGCGCCGATGGCCCAGACCGGCTCGTAGGCAAGCACGAGCCCCGGGGGCAGCACCTCCGGCAGCGCGCCCTCAAGCTGCGTGCCGACCACCGAAAGCGTGCGCCCCGCCGCGCGCTCCGCCGCGCTCTCGCCGAGGCAGACGAGCGGCGCGAGCTGTCGCCGGTATGCGGTCCCGCAGCTTCCGTGTGGCAGTCCTGTCCGCCGATCAGCACGCCGCTGCCTGAGAGCCGCCGCGCCGCCCGCTCGACCAGGGTGGCGGGCAGGCAGAGCGCCAAGTCGCAGCCTTCCGGCGCACGAAGACCGGTGAAGGCGGCCAGATCGGCCGCCCGCCCGTGCATCTTCCAGTTGCCCGCGACAAGCGGCTTCGGCATCACGCGCCCAACCCCGGCTTCATCTTTCTACAAATACGCCCGCCGGAGGCAGGGGATCCCGACCCGGCAGACATGCCGGGAACCGTCCTAGACGATTAGCGCGCAGGGGGGAACCGGGCTCAGCGCTGAGCTGTTGCCTCTGCCTCGCCGGGCTCGCGGAACTTGATCGACTCGCCGCAGCCGCAGGCCTCGGCCACGTTGGGGTTGTTGAACACGAAGCCCGATTCCAGCAGCGCTGTGCGATAGTCGATCTGGGTGCCGAAGAGGAACATCTGCGCCATGGGCGCGATCAGCACCCGCGCGCCATCCTGCTCCACCACCTCGTCGTGCGGGTCCGCCGCATCGACATAGTCCATGGTGTACTCCATGCCCGCGCAGCCGCCCTTCTTGATGCCGATGCGCAGGCCCGCCTTGCCACCCTTCGCCATCAGCCGCGCGATCTGCGCCGCCGCCGCGGGGGTCAGCGTCACCGCCTGCTTGCCGGGAATGCCGAACATGCGCCTCTCCTTGGTCTGTCCGCCTTACCTAGGGCGGGGCGGGGCGCGCCTCAAGGGCGCAGCAGCACCAGCCCCGTCGTCGCAAAGCCGATTGCCAGCGCCCAGCCGATCGAGGCGAGCGTGCCGATGATGACGTATTCCGAGATCTTGCGGTCATCCTTCGCCGTCGGAAAGCGCAGCACCGACTTGGCCGCCAGCAGGAGCCCCACTCCCGCCGCTTCGCCGACGACGACGAGCAGGAACGCAAGCGCGCGCTCGACACGCCCGATGATCCGGCCCGCGTCCTCGAGCGAGTCCGCGGTGAGGCTGGGTTCGGCCGCGAGGAACGGCTGGAGCAGCTTGCCCACCGCATGGCCGCCCGCGACCACCGCCAGGATCGCGCCTGCGCCATAAGCCATCGACGCGGGCAGCGCGGCGAGAGCAGGGGCAAGACCGGCGAGGGCAGGGGGTGGCGCGGACCAGAGCCCCATCCCGTAGAGCCCCGGCACCCAGAGCGCGATGCCGACGAGGGCTGCCAGGTGCAGCGCCTGATCGCCGAGAAAGCCGCCGAGGCGGTCGCCCAGGACCCAGAGCTTGAGCGCGTCGGTGACCAGATGGAGGGTGGCGAGCAGGAGGATCGCCGGATGCAGCGCAAAGCCGGTTGCCACCCAGGCCGTCACCGCGACCACCGCGACATGGGCGAACAGCACCGGTGCCTCGCGCTTGCGCGCCACCATCGCCTTGCCCTGCAACAGGAAATCCGCAATCACATGGGCAAAGAGGAGGGCGATGAAGGTTTCGGTCACGAGCGCCACCTCTGCGCCCATTCGGGCTCGAGATGCGACAGCGCCTTGCGGATCGCGGGTGCCCCCGCGCCCCTGACCCGGTAGCCCAGCGCGACAGCCGCTCGTCGAGAAGTGCAACGGCCGCCTGTTCCGCCGACGTGACGGCAGGTGGATCAGTGGGCGAGGGGGTCAGGGCCAGCTTCTCGTGCGCGAGCATCGAGTCGAGGCCACGGCCCGAGGCAACAAAAGCCGCGCCCGTCGCGTCGCCCAGCCCGTCGCTTCCCGCGCTCTCGATACGACCGATCCCGATGGCGATGCGCGTGGGCAGTGCGTCCTTGTGGGCGCGCAGATAGGCGATCAGGAACAGGGCATGGCGCAGTGCAAGGTGCGGACTGGTGAGCAGCATCTGCCAGCCGTCGCCGCGGAAGCGCGTGAAACGGGTGTCCTGGATGGGCCAGTGCCATGGCGCGCCCGACCGGCGGTTTTCGTCGCCCAGCAGTTCCATGGTTCTCTCGACGCGGGCGCGCTCGATCCGGGTCGAGCCGACCAGATCGCCGGTCAGGACGGCGACAACGGCGTCTGGATCTGCATTTTCGGCCATGACGAAAGCCTATTGGCTTTCATCCGGAATATCAAGTCATTAGACTTTCTTTGGCAAATGAAAGCCATATGGCTTTCTATTTCAAGGGAAAGCCAAAAGGCTTCCTCACATGAACCCCAGTTCCAGCCGTGCCTCGTCGGACATCATGTCCATGCCCCAGGGAGGCTCGAAGGTCAGTTCCACATCGACCGTCTTGACCCCGGGCAGGGGTGATATGGCATCGGCCACCCAACCCGGCATCTCGCCCGCCACCGGGCAGCCCGGTGCGGTCAGGGTCATGATCACGCGCACCGCGCCCTCGTCGTCGATCTCGATCGTGTAGACGAGGCCGAGATCGTAGATGTTCACCGGGATCTCCGGGTCATAGACGCTGCGGCAGGCCTCCACCACGGCCTCGTAGAGCGGGCTCTCCGTCGAGGAGGGCGGAATGAGCGGCGTGCCCTCGAGTCTCGGCATCGGTTCGGCGGTCATGCGGCGTGTCCTCGCTAATCCGACCGTAAACATAAGGATAGCCGCGGCGCGCGTCCAGCCCGCGTTGAGGGGGCTTTCGTCCGCCGAGCGCGCGGTCTAGGAGGGCGCCATGTCCGGCTCGTTCTCCTTTCGCATAGACGCCCGCGACGGACGCGCGCGCACCGGCGTGATAGCCACCCCGCGCGGCGAGATCCGCACGCCCGCCTTCATGCCCGTGGGCACCGCGGCGACGGTGAAGGCGATGTTGCCCGAGAACGTGCGCGCCACCGGCGCCGACATCCTGCTTGGCAACACCTATCACCTGATGCTGCGCCCGGGCGCCGAGCGGGTGGCGCGCCTCGGCGGCCTGCACCGCTTCATGAACTGGGAGCGGCCCATCCTGACAGATTCGGGCGGCTACCAGGTGATGAGCCTCGCCGATCTGCGCAAGATCTCGGAGGATGGCGTGCGCTTCAAGAGCCACATCGACGGCTCGGCGCATCTGCTGAGTCCCGAGACCTCGATGGAGATCCAGCGCCTGCTGGGTTCGGACATCGTGATGGCCTTCGACGAATGCACGCCGCACCCGGCAACCGAGGACCAGGCGGCGGGCTCGATGCGGCTCTCGATGCGTTGGGCCGAACGCTCGCGCGCGGCCTTCGGCGAGAGGCCCGGTCACGCGCTCTTCGGCATCCAGCAAGGTGCACTCTTCCGCGACCTGCGCGCCGAGAGCGCCGAGCGGCTGCGCGCAATCGGATTCGAAGGCTACGCCATCGGCGGGCTTGCGGTGGGCGAGGGGCAGGCGGCGATGTTCGAGGTGCTCGACTACGCGCCCGCCATGCTGCCCGAGGATCGGCCGCGCTACCTGATGGGCGTGGGAAAGCCCGATGACATCGTCGGTGCGGTCGAGCGCGGCGTGGACATGTTCGACTGCGTGCTGCCCACCCGCTCGGGGCGCACCGGGCAGGCCTTCACCCGGCAAGGTGTGGTCAACATCCGCAATGCCCGCCACCGCGACGATGCGGGCCCGCTCGACCCCGCGTGCACCTGCCCGGCATGCCGCAGCTATTCGCGCGCCTATCTTCATCATGTCCATCGCGCGGGCGAGATCATCGCCGCCATGCTGCTGACCTGGCACAACCTGCACTATTATCAGGAGTTGATGGCGGGGCTGCGCACGGCGATCGCGGCCGGGCGGCTGGCCGATTTCACGCATGATTTCCGTGTCGCGCAGGATGACGCGCAGGCGGTGGGCAGTGCGAGTCCTGATCAGACCGTCTGAGCCGCGCCACGGTCCGGCTTGGCGGCTCTATCGGCTGCCGCGCTGCGCGGTTTCGCGATCTGGGCGTTGAAGGCGCCGGTCACCGACCAGTCGGGCACGCCTTCGAGCCGGGCGCGCAGGCTGTCGGCCTGGTCGCCCGCCACATCGTCGAACCACATCATCAGCGCGAGCCGCAGATGCATGGCCGAATGCGCAAGCTCGGTCTCCACGCTGCAGCCGCCGCCGGGCTGGGGAGCTATCTCGATGCAGTACTCCCCCTCGGAGAACTGCGCATTCGTCGCGCTCGCCTCGGCGATGAAGTAGTAGCGGCAGCGGGACGGTCGCTTGCGCTCGAGAAAGGTCAGGGTCTGCAATTCATAGAGCCCGTTGCCCAGCGAGTAGCGCAATTCCACGGAGTCGGGTTCGTCGGGCAGGGGCACCACGGTTTCCAGCGTGCCGGTCCAGTGTGCCGCCTCGTCGCCCGGCACGGGCACCAGCGCGCGCCAGACCGCCTCGGGCGAGGCGGAGGTGCGAAAGCCGTGCTTTGTCTCTGCGGCGAACCAGACCGGCAGGGAATCCATCGTGGCGCCGTAAAGTGTCATGTAGGCCACGATGTAGAGCATGAAGAGCGCCACCGTGGCATAGCCGGTCTGCCACATCGTGGGCCCCAGCGCCTGCGGCAGCACCATCATGAGCGCCGTGTACATCAGTGAGGCAAGGCCTGTCACCTCGATCATAGGTCGCAGTCCGGGCGCCAGCGCAATGAAGAGCGCCGCCACCGCCGCAAAGAAGCCAAGCAGCAGCACCACCAGCACCACCCGCATTTCCGGCCCCAGCCCGGCGAAGATCGATAGCCCCTCCGGGCGGCGGATGTCGGAGATGAGCAGCGTCAGCACCAGAAGCGCTGCGCCAAACAGGATTCGCCGTCTCTGTCTGTAAACCCGCTTGAGCATTGTCCCTCCGTCAAGCGGCAGTCTCACCCCCGCCTGGGGCTAAATTGAGACGGAAATCTGGTTTTAGGGCGCATTGTTTCCGCGATGTGCCGCGATGTGCCTCGATTGCCGCCTTGCCCCTGCCGCAGGCGCGCGGCATGATCCGCCTTGACGCGGGGGGTGCCTGTAGGCAGGGGGTGCCTTGAACCGCTCCGCACGGCGCACCATTTCCGACGGGACGAACCGGGAACCGCCCGCAGGGCGGCAGGCCCCGGCCCCCGCCGGGGGAGACCAGGAAAGACCGACATGACCGGAACCACGCCCATGACCCATCCCGTCCTCCCGCTACGCGACATCGTCGTTTTCCCGCACATGATCGTACCGCTCTTCGTGGGGCGCGAGAAATCGGTGCGCGCGCTCGAGGCGGTGATGCGCGACGACAAGCAGATCCTGCTCACCAGCCAGCGCGACGCCGCGGTGGACGAACCCGCGCCCGAAGGCATCTACCGCGTCGGCGTGCTTGCCAATGTGCTGCAACTGCTGAAGCTGCCCGACAGCACCGTGAAGGTGCTCGTCGAAGGCCAGAGGCGCGTGCGCATCACCGGTTTCGTGGAGAATGCCGATTATTTCGAGGCGACCGCCGAGGAACTCGAAGAGGTGCCGGGCGACAAGGATACGCTCGCGGCGCTGCTGCGCTCGGTCGCGGCGGAATTCGAACGCTATGCCAAGCTGCGCAAGAACATCCCCGAGGAAGTGCTGACCGCGGTTGCCGAGGCGCGCGTCCCGGCGAAGCTTGCCGATGTCGTCTCCGGCCACCTGGGCGTGGAGGTGGCGCAGAAGCAGGAACTGCTCGAGACGCTCAACATCGCGGAGCGGCTGGAGAAGGTCTACGGCGTGATGCAGTCCGAGATGTCGGTGCTGCAGGTCGAGAAGAAGATCAAGAGCCGGGTGAAGAACCAGATGGAGCGCACCCAGCGCGAGTATTACCTCAACGAGCAGATGAAGGCGATCCAGCGCGAGCTGGGCGACGGCGAGGAAGGCCAGAACGAGATCAACGAACTCGAGGAGCGCATCGAGAAGACGAAGTTCTCGAAGGAGGCTCGCGACAAGGCGCTGGCCGAGCTCAAGAAGCTGCGTTCGATGAGCCCGATGTCGGCCGAGGCCACGGTGGTGCGCAACTACCTCGACTGGCTGCTGGCGCTGCCCTGGGGCAAGAAGAGCCGTGTGAAGAAGGACCTTGGCGCCGCACAATCGGTGCTCGATGCCGACCACTATGGGCTGGAGAAGGTCAAGGAGCGCATCGTCGAGTATCTCGCGGTGCAGGCGCGCAGCGCGAAGCTGAAAGGCCCGATCCTGTGCCTCGTCGGCCCGCCCGGCGTGGGCAAGACCTCGCTCGGGCGCTCGGTGGCGCGTGCCACGGGACGCGAGTTCATCCGCATATCGCTCGGCGGCGTGCGCGACGAGAGCGAGATCCGCGGCCACCGGCGCACCTACATCGGCTCGATGCCGGGCAAGATCATCCAGTCGCTCAAGAAGGCCAAGACCACCAACCCGCTGATCCTGCTCGACGAGATCGACAAGATGGGCCACGACTTCCGCGGCGACCCGGCGAGCGCGATGCTGGAGGTGCTCGACCCCGAGCAGAACGCGACCTTCGTCGATCATTACCTCGAGGTGGAATACGACCTCTCCGACGTGATGTTCATCACCACGGCGAACAGCTACAACATGCCCTCACCGTTGCTCGACCGGATGGAGATCATTCCGCTCGCGGGCTACACCGAGGACGAGAAGAAGGAGATCGCGCTCCAGCACCTGCTGCCCAAGCAATTGAAAAGCCACGGGCTGCGCAAGGGCGAAATGGCACTGGGCGAGGACGCGCTGGAAGGGATCATCCGCTACTACACGCGCGAGGCGGGGGTGCGGAACCTTGAGCGCGAGATTGCCAAGATCTGCCGCAAGTCGGTGACGAAGATCGTCAGGGGCGAGGGCCCAAGCGTTGCCGTCTCGGCGGCAAATCTCGAGGAATTCCTCGGCGTGCGTCGCTTCCGCTTCGGCCTGGCCGAGAAGGAGGATCAGGTGGGCGTCGTCACGGGTCTTGCCTGGACATCGGTGGGCGGCGATCTGCTGTCGATCGAGGCGCTGAAGCTTCCCGGCAGGGGCCGCATGAAGACCACCGGCAAGCTCGGCGATGTGATGAAGGAATCGATCGACGCCGCGTCGAGCTTCGTGCGCTCGATCGCACCGCAACTCGGCACCATCGTCTCGGTACTGACCGGCATCCCGGTGCGCAAGGACCTCGCCATGACCGGCGAGGTAACGCTGCGCGGCCATGTGCTGGCGATCGGCGGGCTGAAGGAAAAGCTGCTTGCGGCACTGCGCGGCGGCATCACCACCGTTCTGATCCCGCAGGAGAACGAGAAGGACCTGACGGAGATTCCAGACAATGTGAAACAGGGGCTGACGATCCTGCCGGTCTCGAACGTGCGCGAGGTTCTGGCGCATGCCCTTGTGCGCGCGCCCGAGCCCATCGAATGGGACGAGGCCGCCGAGGAAGAGGCCGCTGCAGCGCGGGCCGCGCTTGCGGGGGGCGAGGATCGGCCGAGCGCTCCACACTGAGTCAAGCGTTGTGCACGCGACATCGGACAGGTGGCCAAGGCATGCATTCGCGATATTCGCAAATGCATGCCTTGGCGTGTTGCCGATTGGCCGAGTGTTTCTTTTTTGGAGACAGTTGCAGGCTAGTCTTGCCTCTGTATCGCCACAGGCGTGAAATCCACTGACTCCTGCGCGGAGTTCCGCGCTAGTGTTGCTCCAAAACCAGCCGAGAGGACAGTCATGGCTACGAAATCCGGTGGCAGAAAATCCACCGCCAAACCCGCTGCCGCCGCTCGCGCCGTCAAGGCCGCCACAAAGACCGGGGCAGAAGCAGAGGTCAGCGCCACGATGACGGCGCTGCGCCCAGCCAAGGCCGCCTCGCGCACGGCTGCCGCCGCGCGCGCGCGCCTCGCCGCCGGTACCGAGGCCGAGGCAGCTCTGCCCGCTCCCGCCAAGCCCGCGCGCGGTTCGCGTGCGAAACTCGGCCGCAACGACCTTCTGGCCGCGGTCGCCGAGCAGTCCGGGGTGAAGCGGACCGATGTGCGCAAGGTGCTGGATGCCGCCTTCGCGCAGATGAATGCCGCCGCGGCGACGGGACGCGACCTCGATCTCTCGCCCTTCGGCAAGCTGCGCATCGTCAAGCGCAAGGTCGGGAAATCCGGCGAAACGCTCGTCTGCCGCCTGAAGCTCGACGATCCCGCCGCACCGAAGAAGCCTGGCAAGCAACCCCTTGCAGAGCCCAGCGAGGAGGGCTAAAGACCCGGCCCACGGGTGATTAGCTCAGTGGTAGAGCGCTTCGTTCACATCGAAGATGTCGGGAGTTCGAATCTCTCATCACCCACCATTTGGCCGCCTTGCACGGATCAGCGCAACGCTGCGCGCGGCTTGGACATGGCCCGTCTCCGGGTTATGTAGCGGTCATGAACCGCAAGGAGCGCGCATGGCCCCCCGCGACCTGACCATCCCCGGCGAGCGTCATCCCGAAAAGGCGCACCGCCCCGACCAGAGCCAGCCGAAGAAGCCCGCCTGGATCCGTGTCAGGGCGCCCGGCTCGCCCGCCTACCGCGAGACGCGCGACATCCTGCGCGCGAACCGCCTGGTCACCGTCTGCGAGGAGGCGGGCTGCCCCAATGTGGGCGAGTGCTGGAGCCAGCGCCATGCCACCATGATGATCATGGGCGAGATATGCACCCGCGGCTGCACCTTTTGCAACGTGGCTACCGGGCGGCCGCAGGCACTCGACGCCTTCGAGCCTGGGCGGGTGGCCGATGCGGTGGAGAAGCTGGGGCTCAAGCACGTCGTCATCACTTCGGTTGATCGCGACGATCTGGAAGACGGTGGAGCGGAACATTTCGCGATGACGATCCGCGCCATCCGCCGTCGCAGCCCCGAGACCACGATTGAGGTGCTGACGCCGGATTTCCTGCGCTGCCCGCCTGCGGCACTGGAGACGGCGGTAGCCGCGCGCCCCGACGTGTTCAACCACAACCTCGAGACTGTGCCGGGTCTCTACCCGGAGGTGCGTCCGGGCGCGCGCTACTTCCATTCGCTGCGCCTTCTGCAACGGGTGAAGGAACTCGACCCGACAATGTTCACCAAGTCCGGCATCATGGTCGGGCTGGGCGAGGACCGGCAGGCGGTTCTCCAGGTGATGGATGACCTGCGCAGCGCGGATGTCGATTTCCTGACCATCGGCCAGTATCTGCAACCCACGCCCAAGCACCACCACGTGGCGCGGTTCGTGACTCCCGAGGAATTTGCGGCCTACGAGAAGGCGGCCTACGGCAAGGGCTTCCTGATGGTCTCCGCCACGCCGCTCACCCGCTCGTCCTACCATGCGGGCGAGGATTTCGCGCGGCTGCGCGCGGCGCGGCTGGCGCGGCTCGGCCAGGGCTGAGCGCGGCGTCACTCCGCCCGCGGCAGCGCCTTGAGATAGGCGGCCAGAGCGTCGGTATCCGCCTCGGGCAGTTGGCCAAGGTTGCGCACCACCTCGGCCATCTCGCCGCCCACCACGTCATAGTCCGGCGTGAAGCCGGTGCGCAG
>PHEG01000070.1:10678-15336 GCA_002842835.1 Alphaproteobacteria bacterium HGW-Alphaproteobacteria-2
CCGGCCTCGGGCACCACCCAGCCCTCGCGCACATAAAGCCGCTTCCAGAGACCCAGCCCGCGGCGGATGGAGAAGGGAAAGCCGATCTCGTGCGGACGGTCGGGGGTGGCACCGGCAGACAACGTGTCGAGGAAGGCTTTCAGATCCGCGATTTCCTGCAGCGGCACCCGCGCGTAGGAGCCGTAGGGAAAGGCCGGGTAGTAATGCGCGCCCTCGGGCTAGACCCCGCGTCGCATGGCGCGCGCCAGATCGGCGAGGCTCCAGCCGCCGATGCCGTGCTCGGGGTCGGGCGAGATGTTTGGCGCAAGGAAGGTGCCGAAGGGCGTCTCGAAGCGATGCCCGCCCGCCAGCACCAGCCGCGCCTCGTCCTCGGCGCCGGGCGCGGCATGGCAGCCCGCGCAGCCACCCGCATGGAACACCCGCTCGCCGCGCGCGGCATCGCCCGAGAGCCCGGCAAGCTCTGCCGCGGCGATGTCGCCGGGCCGCGTGAGCCACCAGAAGAGCGGCGCGCCGACGATCGCCAGCACCAGCGCCAGCCGGAAGAGCTTGCCAAGCATCCCTGCCTTCCCGTTTGCGCCATGCTGCCCCGGACCGCCGCACGGCGGCAAGCCTCAGGCGAACATCGCGTCCATGTCCACCGAGTCGCGTTTCCCCAGATCGCCTGCATGGTCGGCAAGGAAACGGTCGGCCGCCGTGCGCCCCGCCTCTTTCAGCCGGCGCAGGATCACCGGGTTGGCCACCATCTTCGTCGCCACCGAAAGCTGCGTCATCAGCACGTCGTCGGCGATCATGTGGACATAGACCTCGCGCATCCGCCCAGTATTCAGCGCGCCGTTGTGCAAGAGCCGCTTCAGCGTCCAGATCGAGCGTACCTCGCGCAGCAGCGACGAGTTGAAGCTGATCTCGTTGATGCGGTTCTGGATGTCGCGCGCGGTCTTCGGCACGTCCTCGCGCATCAGCGGGTTGATGTTCACGATCACGATGTCCTGCGGCAACTCGTCGTGGATCAGCGGGAAGAGGGCGGGGTTGCCGATGTAGCCGCCGTCCCAGAAGGCCTCGCGCCCGCCGGTCTTCGGGTCGTCCCATTCCACGGCGCGAAAGAGCGTCGGCAGGCAGGTCGAGGCAAGGATCGTCTGCGTGCAGATCTCGGTACCGGTGAAGATGCGGATGCGCCCTGTGCGCACGTTGGTCGCGCAGATGTTCAGCCACGGCGGGCAGACGTCACAGACCAGATCCCACCGGAAGCGGTCCACGATCCGCCGCAACGGGTTGTCGCCGGGCATGCCGTAGGGGCTGACGATGCGGCTCATCAGGTCGGCCCAGTTGAAGGCGGGCGACATGTCGATCATCTGCGAGATGACCCGGGGATCGGGGCTGAGCGCGGCCAGCCACTGCGTGACCGCGTCCGCGGGCAATGCGCCCACCTGCCCCCAGAGCCAGTCGAGATTGTCGCGCGCGCCCTGCCGCCCGCCCGCCAGAAGCCCCGCCTTCAGCGCCGCGCCGTTGAGCGCGCCCGCCGAGGTGGCCGAAATGGCGGCGATCTCCGGCCCGTCACCCTCCAGCAGCCGGTCGAGCACGCCCCAGGTGAACGCGCCATGCGCGCCCCCGCCCTGAAGCGCGAGGTTGATCGCGGGGCGTGCGCTCACAGCGCCGTCCAGCCGCCGTCCACCGAGATCGTGGTGCCTGTGATCTGGTCGGCAGCGGGCGAACACAGGAACACGGCCACGCCGCCCATCTGTCCGGTGGTGGCGAATTCCTTCGAGGGCTGGCGCTCCAGCATGACCTTCCTGATCACCTCGTCACGATCCATGCCGTATTTCTTCATCGTGTCGGGGATCTGCGCCTCGACGAGCGGGGTCAGCACATAGCCCGGGCAGATGGCGTTCGCGGTGATGGGTTCCTCCGCCGTCTCGAGCGCGGTCACCTTGGTGAAGCCGACGATACCGTGTTTTGCCGCCACATAGGCGCCCTTGAAGGGCGAGGCCGTCAGCCCGTGTGCGGACGAGATGTTGATCACCCGCCCCCAGCCTGCCTTGCGCATCACAGGCAGCGCGGCCGCAGTGGTGTGGAAGGCCGAGGTGAGGTTGATCGCGATGATCGCGTCCCATTTGGCGGTGGGGAACTCGTCGATCGGGCAGACATGCTGGATGCCGGCGTTGTTGACCAGGATGTCGCAGGCTCCGGCCTTCTCGATCAGCGCCCGGCATTCGTCGCCCTTCGACATGTCGGCCTTGATGTAGCGTGCCTTTACCCGGTGCTCCTTGCCGATCCTCTCGGCCAGCGCATGATCCTCGTCGCGGTCGGTGAACGAGTTGAGCACGACATCCGCCCCGGCCCTCGCCAGTTCCTCGGCGATGCCGAGCCCGATGCCGGAATTCGATCCCGTGATGACGGCGGTCTTGCCCTTCAGCGCCATGCGTATCCTCCTGTGCGTTGCCCGGGCCTGCGGCCTGGCCTTGCCGCAGTGCGGCATGGCCTATCTAGCGCTCCTGGTGCCCGCGGATCAATGCGCCTCTCGTAACGGTGACATGTCTGCGAACGGCGTTGGTCTGCTCGGCGCTGCGGGTGAATTTGCGGTGAGGGGGGCGGGGGTGGTGCGCGGGTGCAAGTCAATCAGTTCGGATTGCCAGCACACTTTCAACTACATGTAGCTTCCATCGCGCCACAACCCAGCCTATATTGTGGAGGTCGCGAATTGGAGTATCCATGCCGTTCAACCTGAACTTCCCCACTCAAAACGCCGAGGTCTCGCAGCTCCAGCTCGAACCCGGTCAAATGCTGTTCGTTCTTGGCGCGAACGGCACTGGCAAGTCGAGTTTGATGCACCGGTTTGCGCAGCAGAACGACGGCCAGACCAGGAAGATCTCTGCACACCGGCAAACTTGGATGAATACCGACGCGCTGGACATGACACCGGCAGCCAAAGTTCAAACCGAAAAGCACATCCAAAATGAGGACAGGCAACAACAGTCGCGGTACCGAGATCAGTTCGCGGCTCAACGCGCCAGCATGACGATTTACGAACTCATCGACGCTGAAAACGTCCGGGCGCGGTCGATTACGGCCGCCTTCGACGCTGGAAACATGGAAGAAGCGACCGAAGCGGCCAAGGTAGAGGCACCCATCACCGTTATTAATGAATTGCTCAGACAGTCGAACATACCAATCACAATTACGATCCGTGCAAACGAGCGCGTGATGGCGAGTAAGGACGGTGGCCCTGAATATAGTGCGGCAGAACTCTCAGACGGTGAGCGCAACGCGCTACTCATTGCTGGCAACGTTCTCACCGCCCCGGCGGGATCGCTGCTAATCATCGACGAGCCCGAGCGACATCTTCACCGCTCAATCATCTCCCCACTGCTGAGCCAACTCTTTGAGCGGCGTTCTGACTGCGGGTTCGTTGTCTCGACCCACGATCACGATCTCCCTTTGGAAGTAACTGGCGCGAGGACACTTCTGCTACGCTCCTGCACCTTCAACGGTCAAAATGTTCAACGCTGGGAGGCAGATGAACTTCCCGCAGAGACTCCGATTGACGACATACTAAAACGCGACCTCCTCGGCGCTCGGCGGAAAATCCTGTTTGTTGAAGGAACCGAGAGCAGCCTAGACAAGCCCTTATATAGTCTGATCTTCCCTATGGTTTCTGTAATCCCAAAAGGAAACTGTCGAGAAGTGGAGCACGCGGTTGTCGGGAGTCGCGCGGGAGAAGGCTTCCACTGGCTTCGGGCGTTTGGAATTGCAGACGGCGATGGCTACGCAGCGGATCAAATTGCAGCAAAACGCGAAAAGGGTGTTTATGCACTTCCATTCTACTCAGTGGAGGCGATCTACTTTCATCCGCACATAGTTGAAAGGATAGCAACACGCCAAGCCTACGTTTCCGGCGCTGACGCCGCTGCACTAAATCAGAAGGCACTTGCCGCGGGTGTTGCTGCAGTGGCCGATCACACTGACCGTCTAAGTCAGAAGGTGGCCAAGAAAACGGTCAGAAAGTTGATCTTGGACCAGCTACCAAATGACGAAGATCTTATGGCCGGACAAGAAGTCAAAGTTTCGAACGACGCCCGAGAAATCCACTCGGCACGCAAAGCAGAACTTGATGCTGCGGTTGCAGGTAGTGACTGGGAGACGATCCTCACCAAGTGTCCAGTACGCGAGTCCGCCGCGCTGGTAAAAATTTCAAGCGAACTCGGATTCCGGAAGATCGAGGACTACCAGAAGGCGGTTCGGCAATTATTAGCTCAAGACGACAAAGTACTTACCTTCGTTCGCTATCTGTTCGGCAACCTTTCTGATCAACTGGACTCTTGATTCGGCAAGGTACTGAATGGAGATAATCAACGAAGGCGTTTGAGCGCACCTCCTTGCCCCAACCACCCCCCGCACCATCCTGCCGCACCCCATTGCGGGGCAGGGCCGCGATGCCTAAACAAGGCCTCATGTCGGTCTGGGAATACGCCAACCCCGTGCGCTTCAACCGCACCGCCGCGCTCCTGCTGCCATGGGTTGCGGGGCTGGCGGCGCTCTGCCTCGGGGTGGGGCTCGTCTGGGGCTTCTTCCTCACGCCCGACGATTTCCGCCAGGGCTCGACGGTGAAGATCATCTTCCTGCACGTCCCCTCGGCCATGATGGCGATCAACGTCTGGATCATG
>PHEG01000588.1 GCA_002842835.1 Alphaproteobacteria bacterium HGW-Alphaproteobacteria-2
GGGCTTTGCGCGCGGGTTGCGGCGCGATGCGCCTCGGGGGGCAGCATCGTGCCCTGCCAGAGCCCTCGGGCGGCGCGCCGTGCCTCTGTCTCGTCCGGGACATAGGCATCCGAATAGCGTCGGTAGGCCGTGGCAGCGCCCGCGCGCACCAGCGCGCTCCCGAGGTCCTGCCCGCCGATCCGGCAGCGCGCCACGCCGCGACCGTAGCGGTCGGTGTCGATAACCTCGCAGACCGCACGCCGCGCAGCCGCCAGTGCCGAGAGCTGGCGCGTCGCCCAGTTACCGCAGGGCCAGTCGCGCCCGTCCGCTCCGGCGCATGTCTGCCCGGCTTCCGGCGCGTCGATGCCGTAGAGCCGTACCCGGCGGTCCCCAACGGCGAGGCTGTCGCCGTCGATCACCCGCACCCGGCCCGTGAAGGTCTCCGCCGCGACGGGCGGGGCCGCCACTGCAAGCGCCGCAAGAACAAGGAACGAACGAATTATTAACATCTCCCCGATCTGGGGGATGACCCGGTGTCGCGCAAGAAGAAAGTTAACGAATGGTTAACCGTGCCGACACGACCGGCCTGGCGTTGTGCGCCCCGCGTGCCCGCGCTATGCCGCCTCCATGTCCCGCTATGCGCTTCTCATCGAATACGACGGCACGCCCTTCGCGGGCTGGCAGCGCCAGTCGGGCCAGCCCTCGGTGCAGCAGGCACTGGAAGAGGCGCTGCGTCGGCTGGAGCCCGACATGCCCGCCATCGTCGCCGCCGGCCGCGCGCCTGCGCGAGGCAGTCAACCATCACCTGCGCCCCGCGCCCGTTGCGGTGCTGGCGGCCGTGCAGGTGGACGAAGACTTTCACGCCCGCTTTTCGGCGCAGGGGCGGCGCTATCTCTTCCGGCTGCTCGTCCGCCGCGCCCCCCCGGCACTGGAGCGTCACCGCGTCTGGCACCTGCGCCAGCCGCTCGATCTGGCCGCGATGCGCGCGGGTGCCGCGCATCTGCTGGGACGCCACGACTTCACCACCTTCCGCGCCGCGCTCTGCCAGGCGAAATCGCCAGTCAAGACGCTCGACCGGCTGGAGATCGAGGAAATCCCCCTGCCGCAGGGCAGCGAGTACCGCTTCCGCCTCGCGGCCCGCAGCTTCCTGCACAACCAGGTCCGCTCGATCGTCGGCACGCTGGAGCGGGTCGGGGCAGGGGCCTGGACACCCGATGACGTGAAGGCGGCCCTCGAGGCGCGCGACCGCTCCGCCTGCGGCCCGGTCTGCCCGCCCTCGGGGCTCTATCTCGAGGGGGTGGACTACGCCGCGGATCCCTTCACCCCGCCCCCAGGACCTGCGGCAGCCAGAGAGTGAGCGCGGGGAAGGCAACCAGCACCGCCACGCGCACCATCTCGGCCCCGAAGAAGGGCGCCACACCCTTGAAGGTCTCGATCATCGGCACGTCCCTGGCCATGGCCGAGATGACGAAGACGTTCATGCCCACGGGCGGTGTGATCAGGCCGAGTTCCACAACGATCAGGGCAAGGATGCCGAACCAGATCTTCAGGTCCTCGGTGGACATGCCGAAGCCCGCGCCCTCGGCGCCCTGATAGAGCCCGCCGTTGAGTTCCATCAGCACCGGCCAGAAGAACGGGATCACCAGCAGG
>PHEG01000071.1 GCA_002842835.1 Alphaproteobacteria bacterium HGW-Alphaproteobacteria-2
GGGCGACCCGAGATCATCTATGTTCTGGAGCGGTTGATGGACCGCGCCGCGCGCGAGCTGGGGGTGAGCCCCTTCGACCTTCGGCGGCGCAACTTCATCCCAGCGGGCGCCTTCCCCTACCGCACCGCCGCGGGCGAGACCTACGATACCGGCAACTTCCACGCCGTGCTCGCCCGCGCCGAGACCGAGGCCGATGTCGCGGGCTTCCCGGCGCGGCGCGCGGCGTCGGCTGCGCGCGGGCGGCTGCGCGGCCTCGGGCTCGGCTATTACGTCGAGGCGATCCTCGGCCAGCCCTCCGAGATGGCACGCATCGAGTTCGACGCCTCGGGCCGCGCCACCGTCTTCGTCGGGACGCAGTCGAACGGTCAGGGACATGAGACGGTCTATCGCCAGATCGTCCACGAGTTCACCGGGCTCGCGCCCGGAGACATCGCCATCGTGCAGGGCGACAGCGACCTGCTGGCGCGCGGGGGCGGCACCGGGGGCTCGCGCTCGGTGACGGTGCAGGGCACGGCCTTCCACCGCATGGCCGCCGAGGTGGTGGCGAAGTTCGCGCCCTTTGCCGCCGCGCGGGGCGGGCCGATCTTCTGGTGACCGAGGTCGATGTCGCGCTGCCGGGCCGATCCTACCCCAACGGCGCGCATCTGGCCGAGGTGGAGATCGACCCCGAGACCGGGGCCGTTGCAGTGGTGCGCTACACGGTGGCCGACGACTTCGGCGTGCTGATGAACCCCCTGCTGGTCGAGGGTCAGGTGCAGGGCGGCGTGGCGCAGGGCCTGGGTCAGGCGCTGATGGAGCAGACGCTGTTCGATGCGGCCGGGCAATTGCTGACCGGCAGCTTCATGGACTACGCCCTGCCGCGCGCCGCCGACGTGCCGCCGGTGGCCTTCCATCCGGTTCCCGTGCCCTCCACCGCCAATCCGCTGGGCATGAAGGGCTGCGGCGAGGCGGGCACGGTGGGCGCGCTGGGCGCGCTCGCCAATGCGGTGCAGGATGCGCTCTGGCCCGCGGGTGTGCGGCATGTGGAGATGCCCTGCACGCCCGCCCGCGTCTGGGCCTGGCTGCGGGACGCCTCCCGTGCGGCTGCCTGAGCGGCTCCGCGGACTTCTGCGCCTCGGCGGGGTGCTGGGCACCCCGCGGCCAACGCGCCGCCGCGGCCCGGTCACCCATGTGGTGATCATGGACGGCACCATGTCGAGCCTCGCGGAGGGTCTGGAGACGAACGCGGGCCTCACCTACAAGCTGCTCTGCGAACTCGTGCCCGCGCGCGACCTGTCGCTCTGGTACGAGTCGGGCATCCCCTGGCAGGGCTGGCGGCGGGCGGTCGACGTTATCGCGGGCAAGGGTATCAACCAGCGCATCCGCGATGCCTACGGGTTCGTCGCCTCGCGCTATCGCCCGGGCGACCGCATCTTCCTCATGGGGTTCTCGCGCGGGGCCTATGCGGCGCGCTCGCTGGCCGGGGTGATCGACCAGGTGGGGCTCCTGCGCGCCGAGCACGCCACCGAGCGCAACATCCGCGAGGTCTATCGCCATTACCAGGGCACGCCCGGCAGCGTCGCCTCGCAGGCCTTCGCGCGCGCATTCTGCTACCCGGAGGCGCCCATCGAGATGGTGGGCGTGTGGGACACGGTGAAGGCGCTCGGCATCAACATGCCGCTTCTGTGGCGGCTCTCGCCCATGGCCACCGAGTTTCACAACCACCATGTCGGCGGCTCGATCCGCCATGCCTTCCACGCGCTGGCGCTGGCCGAGCGCCGCGTGGCCTACGAGCCGGTGCTGTGGGAGAGCCGCCCGGGCTGGGGCGGGCATCTCGAACAGGTGTGGTTTCGTGGCACGCACGGCGATGTCGGCGGGCATCTCTCGGGCTTCGAGCGGGCGCGGCCGCTGGCGAACATCCCGCTGGTCTGGATGCTCGAGCGCATGGAGGGCTGCGGGCTGATGCTGCCAGAGGGCTGGCGCGCGCGCTTCCCGCAGGACGCGGGCGCACCCTCGGTAGGCATGTGGCGCGGCTGGGGCAAGTTCTTCCTGTGGCGCCGGGCGCGGCGGTTCGGGGCCGATCCGAGCGAGCGCCTGCACCCGACGGCGGCAGGATACCGCTTCCGCGGCTGGCGACGCGCGCGGGCGATGACCGGCCGTGCGCCGGAGGCGTATCCGGAGAAGGATCAGGAAAAGGGGGTGTAGGGAGCTCAGCCGGCGAGCCGTGCGCCCAGCCGGTTCAGCATGTCGAGGCAGAGCGCGAGCTGCGCGCGGCTCACATACTCGTCGGGCTTGTGCGCCTGCGCGATCGAGCCGGGCCCGCAGAGCACCGCCGACACCCCCATCTGCTGGAAAAGCCCGGCCTCGGTGCCGAAGGGCACGACCTCGGCAGCATTGGCGCCGGTCAACTCCGCCACCAGGTCGCGCGCGGCGTTCTCCGCCATGGGTTCCAGTCCCACGACCTCGCCGATGACGCGGGTCAGGATATCCGCATTCGGATCGACGGCGCGCATGGCGGGCAGCAGATCGCCCTGCACATAGCCCGCCAGATCGTCGAGCACGAAGCGCGCGTCGGAGGGCTGCACGGGGCGCATTTCCCAGTCCACCTCGGCACGGCCCGCGATCACGTTATGCGCCACGCCGCCCGCGATGCGGCCCACATTGATCGTGGTCCAGGGCGGCTCGAAGCGGCTCGCGGCTGGCGCGCGGCGCATGAGATCCTCGCGCAGCGCCAGCAGCCGCCCGACATAGCGCGCCGCATACTCGGCGGCGTTCACCCCCAGGTCTGGGGCCGAGCCGTGCCCCTCCAGCCCGCGGAATTCGACGGTGTATTCGTGGCAGCCCTTGTGCCCCTCGACGAGGCGCATCTCGGTGGGTTCGCCGATGATGGCGATGTCCGGGCGCAGCCCGCGCGACTGCAACGCGCGCACCAGCGCCTGCGCGCCGATGCAGCCCACCTCCTCGTCATGAGTGAAGGCGAAATGCAGCGGGCGGGCCAGTGGCACCTCGGCGAAGCGGGGCGCCATGGCGAGGCAGGCGGCAATGAAGCCCTTCATGTCGCAGGTGCCGCGCCCGTAGAGCAGGCCATCGCGTTCGGTCAGAACGAAGGGGTCGCTCGTCCAGTCCTGGTCCTCCACCGGCACCACATCGCTGTGGCCGGAGAGCACGATGCCGCCGTCGCCCTCCGGCCCCAGCGTGGCGAAGAGATTGGCCTTCTGCCCGCTCTCGTCCAACATCACCGTCACCCGGGCGCCGAGATGCTCCAGCCGCTCGGCCACCCAGGCGATCAGTTCGACATTCGGCCAGGCAGAGACCGTGGGAAACCCCACGAGACGGGCGAGAATTTCTTCGGTCTCGGCCAGCGCGCGCATGCCTCACTCCTTCACGTAGAGCCGCCGCGGGCGGTTGCAGAAGGTCTCGGCGGGGCCGTTCTCGCGGATCAGGATCGACTCGGTTATCTCCAGCCCCCAGTTCTCCATCCAGAGGCCGGGCATGAAATGGAAGGTCATGCCGGGCTCGAACACCGTCTCGTCCTCGGGGCGCAGCGAGATGGTGCGCTCGCCCCAATCGGGCGGATAGCTGAGCCCGACGGGGTAGCCGCATCGCGCGCCGCGCTCGATGCCGATGCGCTCCAGCGGGCGGGCCAGCGCATCGGCCACTTCGCAGGCGCGGTTGCCGGGGCGCGCGGCCTCCAGCCCAGCCTCCAGCCCCTCGACCAGCGCTGCCTCGGCGTCGAGCAGGAATTGCGGCGGGCGACCGAGGTGGATCGTGCGGCAGAAGGGCGCGTGATAGCGCCGGTAGCAGCCGGATACCTCGAAGAAGGTGGCGGTGCCGTTCTCGAACACCTCGCCATCCCAGGTCAGGTGCGGGGCGGCGGCATAGGGCCCCGAGGGCAAGAGTGGCACGATGGCAGGATAATCGCCCCAATGCCCGTTCGCGCCCATGATGGCGTCGTGATAGATGCCCGCCACAAGCTCGTTCTTGGGCAGGCCGGGTTCCACGGTTTCCCAGATGCCGTCGATGATCTTCTCCGAGATCGCTGCGGCGCGGCGCATGAAGATCAGTTCCTCCTCGGATTTCACCGTGCGCTGCCAGTTCACCAATGCGGTGGCGTCCACGATGTCGGCCTGGGGCAGGCTCTCGCGCAGCGAGAGATACGCCTTGGCGGAGAAATAGTAGTTCTCCATCTCCACTCCCAGACGCCGGTTGACGTAACCGAGATCCGAGAGCTTTTCCGCCAGGTCCTGCATCGGGTGGCGAAGGGTCGATTGCACGAAGTGGTCAGCATACCAGGTGACGCGGTCGCGCTCCATCCAGACGGTGGCGAAGGCGCCGTTCGCGTCCTGCCTGCGGCCCCACCAGAGCGGGTCTGCATCGTGAAAGACCAGCACGCCCTGATGCACGTAGAACGACCAGCCGTCATAGCCGGTAAGCCATGCCATGTTGGAGGGATCCTCGACGAACAGCACCTCGATGCCACGAGCGGCCATGGCGGCGCGGGTGCGGGCCAGGCGGCGGGCATATTCCGGCGCGCTGAAGGGGGCGTTCTCGATTGGCATTGCGCGGCTCTCCAAGGGTGTCGGCGCCAGAGTGGCGCAGAAGCCGGGGCGGCGGCAATGGCTGTCGTATCGACGACCGGATCAGGGAGCGGGATTGGCGGCCCCGGCAGGACTCGAACCTGCAACCTGCCCCTTAGGAGGGGGCTGCTCTATCCAGTTGAGCCACGGGACCGTCGCCCGGCCCGCGCCCGGGGGCACGCGCATGGCTGGTCGGAGTGAGAGGATTCGAACCTCCGGCCCCTGCCTCCCGAAGACAGTGCTCTACCAGGCTGAGCTACACTCCGTCCGTGAGGCAGGCGCTTACCGAAAGGCCCCCCGCTTGGCAAGGGGCAAGCCACGGTGCCGGCGGGTTGCCCGCCGCCGCGCGTCTGCTAGGCTCGCCCTCCGGAGGGGCGGCGTGCAACGGATCCTGCGCATCTATCTCGAGGACGGCCTGCGCGCGGATGCCGAGGCGGGGCAGCACAACTTCTTTCGCATCCTGCGCGATGCCTTTGCCGCGCGAGGCTTCCAGGTCGGCTGGCACCGCAACTCTCCCGCCGAGCGCATTCGCTCCGTCGCTCGCCCTGGCTATGCACTCTTCCATGCCGAGGAGCCGGGCCATGCCCGGGCGCTGACCGTCTGGCGCGCCTACCTCTATCCGTTCTGGCGCATCGAGAACACCGCGCGCCGCATGGGCTGGGGACTGGCGCAGCAGGATTTCGACCCGGCGGCGGTGGATGCCGCGGAGGCCGAGCGCTTCCGCGCCTTCTGGCGCGCGCGCCTGGCGGGCGATGCGTCCGCCACAGGGCCGGACCGGGGCCGCGGCTACGTCTTCGTGCCGCTTCAGGGCCGCCTGCTGGAGCATCGCGGCTTCCAGACCATGAGCCCGGTCGAGATGCTGCGCAACGTGCTGGCCGAGGATCTGGAGCGGTGCATCCTGGTGACGCTGCATCCCTCCGAGGTCTACGAGCCTGCGGAACATGCCGCCCTCGCGGCGCTGGGGCCGCGGGTCGAGGTGGTGCGCGGCGACCTGCACGCGCTGCTCGCCGGGGCGGATTACGTAGTCACGCAGAACTCCGGCGCGGCCTTCCTCGGGCTTTTCCACCGCCGCCCGGTGGCGCTCTTCGCCGAGGCAGATTTCCACCACGTCTGCCACCGGGTGGACAGGCTCGGCCCCGCCGAGGCGCTGCGCCGTGCCCGTGAGGAGGGCGAGCTGGCCGCGGCGGGGGCGTATCTCTACTGGTTCCTGCAGCAGGGCTGCATCAATGCGGGCCGTCCGGGTGCGGGCGAGAAGATCATCGCGCGGGTGGCAGAACTTGGCTGGCAGGTTTAGCGTTGGCGCGAGCAGAGGAGACCGACATGACCGGCACGCAAGAAACCTTCACCCTGCCCGCCCGGCGCGGTCGCGCCGTGCGGCTGCTCGCCGGGCAGGCGATCCGCATCGTCAACACCCATGGCACGCAGGTGGTGGACACCTGGTGCTTCAGCGCCGAGGACCTGACCGAATTCATGTCGAACGAACACATGCGCCCGACGCTCGGGCGCAT
>PHEG01000589.1 GCA_002842835.1 Alphaproteobacteria bacterium HGW-Alphaproteobacteria-2
CGAAGGCCTCCTCGGCCTCGGCGCGGCTGAGCGGGCGGTCCGCGGCGGCGGAGATCAGGGCCTTCATGCGGTCCTTCATGCGGGCACCGGACAGCGGTCGAGGAAGGATTTCAGCATGGCATGGCCGTGCTCCGAGCGGATGCTCTCGGGGTGGAACTGCACGCCCTCCACCGGCAGGCTGCGGTGGCGCAGGCCCATGATCGTGCCGTCCGCCGTCTCGGCGGTGATCTCGAGGCAGTCGGGCAGCCCCTCGCGCGCCACCATCAGCGAGTGGTAGCGCGTCGCTCTGAGGGGCGAGGGCAGCCCGGCGAAGACGCCTGCGCCATGGTGGCGGATTTCGGCCACCTTGCCGTGCACGATCTCGGGCGCGCGCACCACCCGGCCGCCGAAGGCCTGGCCGATGGTCTGGTGGCCGAGGCACACGCCCAGGAGCGGAATGCCTGCCTCGGCCGCCGCGCGGGTGAGCGCAAGGCAGACGCCCGCGCGGTCCGGGTCGCAGGGGCCGGGCGAGAGCACGATGCCCGCGGGCCGCAGCGCCAACGCCTCGGCCACGCCCAGCACATCGTTGCGCCGCACCGCCACCTCGGCCCCCAGTTCGCCCAGATAGTGCACGAGGTTGAAGGTGAAGCTGTCGTAATTGTCGATCAGCAGCAGCATCGCGCGCCCTTCGCGATAAGGGGGTGAACAGGGCCGCGGCCCGCGCTATAGATGTTCAGAGCCGCGCCCCGGGGTCAAGTGCGGAGCAGCCGCCGGGCTCCCGGGGCGGGGCAGGCGCGGCACCGGGGCAACCGGTGCGGGCCGTCGGCGGGCAGAGAGGGACACATGACGCAAGGTCCGGGCTTTCTGGGGGGCATGCTGCGCGGCGCGGTTCTGTCGCTGGCAGTGCTCGCGGCGCTTTCGGTGATACTGCCGGGCCCAGCGCGCCACGATGCGCCGCCGCCGCAGGACCGGCTGGAGCCGCCGCCCGGCTCGGAGTTCTCGCGCGCGCCCGTCGAGACCCCGGCGCGGCTGCCCGAGGCCGAGCGCCAGCCCGAGCCCG
>PHEG01000072.1 GCA_002842835.1 Alphaproteobacteria bacterium HGW-Alphaproteobacteria-2
CATCTCGAAGGTCGAGATCTGGCTCATCTGCGACGAGACCTCCATGTCGGCGCTGAGCACGCCGCGCTGCTTCTGCAGCACCAGCACGCGCTCCTGCGCCGCGAGCATCTTGCGCTCGGCGTCGGCGAAGCTCTCGTTCGCCCCCTTCATCTGATCCTCGCGGAGCCGCTGGGTAAGCTGGTCCACCCGTTCCTCCGCATAGGAGATCAGCGCCTCGGAGAAAGCCTTCGAGGTGGCTGGGTGCGCGGCGACAACCTCCATGCGCACGATACCCTCGGTGGGATCGTAGCCGATCTTCACATGCCGCTTGTAGAGCCGGTAGGCCTGCTCGTTGCTGGCGGCGGGATCGAGGCGCTGGATCGGGTCGATTTGCGGCTGGCTGAAATGCGCCTTGAAACCCAGATCCGCGTCGAGCCGCAGCATTGCGTCGCGCGATTGCAGGTAACTCTGCACGGCGATCGAATCCTGCGAGGTGGCAAAGCCGGTGCCCGAGAAGAGCCCGCCGATGGGCGACGCCGAGGCGGCATCGGCCTGCTGGATGACGAATTCGGCGTGGCTGGCATACATCGGCGTGGCGACGCGGAAATAGTAGTAGCCGGCCAGCGCCGTGGGCAGCAGGACGAAGAACAGCAGGCGCGTCGCAAGCAGAGCCATGCGCGCCCGGCGGCGGCGCGCTATGTCGCGCTGGATGCGGCGGATCTCGCGCGCCCGGTCATCGGCGCTCGCCACTACCGGGCCGGGGGGGGCCTGGTGCGCGCCGGGGGCCGCAGGAAGCTTGGTGCCACTGTCCTCGGCGGAGGTGCGCACGAGTTCGAGCATGTTGGCGCGATCGAACGGGTCGATGCCCGAGCGGCGCAGGAGCCGCACGGCATCGAGATCGGAAGCCGGGTTGAGACCGTGCTTCTGCGCCGTGCGGCGTGCGAGGCGAAGCTCTCGCCCGGTCAGGTTCTCGGCGCGGATCGCGGCGATCTCCTGTTCGGGCACCGCCGGGGAAGCCTGGCCCTGCTCCGGCGCGGGCGCAGGTTGCAGCGCCTGAGCCGTGGCAGCCGCGCCGCGCTCGGGATGCGCTGCCGGAGCCGGGCTGCGGCGTATGCGGTATTTTCTAGCCTTGGTACTCATAATCGTAGAGTCTCTTTGCCTCTTCGAGGGTGTCGAAGATGTAGAGTTGACCGTCCTGAAGCACCGCGGCCTTGTGCACGAACTTGGCCAGCACTTCCGCCTGGTGCGAGACGATGACCACCGTCGCGCTCTGCAGGCGCTCGCGCAGCACCTCTCCCGCGCGGCGGTTGAAGCCCACATCGGTGCTTTGCGGCATGCCTTCGTCGATCAGGTAGATGTCGAAGTCGAGCGCGAGCAACAGCGCGAAGGAGAAGCGCGCGCGCATGCCCTGGCTGTAGGTGCCCACCGGCATGTCGAAATATTCATCGATGCCGCAGAGATAGCGGCTGAAGGCTTCGACATAGTCGGGATCGAGGCTGTAGAGCTGTGCGATGTAGCGCGCGTTCTCGCGCCCGGTGTGGCGCGGCACCAGCCCGCCCATGAAGCCGAGCGGGAACGAGATGCGGCAGTGGCGGTGGATCTCGCCCTCGTCGGGTTTCTCCAGCCCCGCCATCATGTTGATCACGGTCGTCTTGCCGGTGCCGTTCGGCGCGAGGATGCCCAGGCTCTCGCCCAGGTTCACGCGGAAGGACGCGCGATCAAGGATGACCTTGCGCTGCTTGCCCGTCCAGAAGGACTTGCTGACGTTGACGAATTCGAGCATCCAACCAGCACCCGCAAATCCCTCGCCCCGCCGCAGAATGCAACGGGACGCACGCGCGGCCTAGCATGGCCACGGCGTCCATAGAACACGATTCAAGCTGGCTGTGGAATGTAGCGAAAAAACGGACGGGTGAATGGCGGAAATGTGTCGTGTGCGGAAACTCTGCGCGCCGGTCAGGCCAGTGCCCCCCAGACGAGGCCTGCAAGCACCGAACCCACCAGCGCGAGCCCCAGATAGGTGGCGAAGATGCGCGCGCGCACCAGCGCCCAGACCGCCAGCGCCGCGGGAATGCAGCTCACCCCGCCCGCCAGCATGAAGGACATCGCCGCGCCCGGGCTCATGCCCTGCTCGAGCAGCCCGGCGACGAGCGGCGCCGCGGCGTAGCCGTTGAGATAGGCGGGCGCGCCCAGCAGCGCGCCCAGCAGAACGGGCTGCAGCCCGCTTCCGCCGACAAGCCCGGCTACCGCCTCGGCCGGGACATAGGCCACCATCAGCCCTTCCAGCAGATAGGCCAGCATCAGCCATTTCCCGAGGAAGAGCGCATTCTCCGCGACCGCCGCGCGGAAGCCTGCCCGCCGCCCCGGCTCGCGCCAGAAGCGCCAAGCGGGCGTGCCGCCAAGCCCTGCCCGCGCCTTGCAACAGCCGCCGCCGGGAGCATCCGCGCGCAGCGGGTCGGCGAAGAGCGCCGTGCCACCCAGGGCCTTGACCGCGAAGCCTCCGCCCAAACCCAGGCCAATGGCGGCGGCAAGTTTGGCCAGCGCGAACTCCGGACCCAGCGCGCCCGCGGTGATCAGGAACATGCCCGGGTCCATCAACGGAGAAGAGAGCCAGAAGGCCATCACCGCCGAGAGCGGCGTGCCCGCGGCGAGCAGCGCCGCGATGAACGGGATCACCTGGCACGAACAGAAGGGCGAGAGCCCGCCGAGCAATGCCGCGGCCACGATCATCCGGCTCTCGCGCCCGGCGAAGGCGCGGCCCACCAGACCCTCTGCCCCGGCAGCCTTGAGCCAGCCGATCACCAGCACGGCCAGCACGATTACCGGCAGGGTGGAGAGAAACGCCTCCGACGCCGTGAGCAGCACCGGGCGCAGCATGGCCGGATCGGCCAGCCAGAGCGACAGCGGGACCAGCGGGATCAGCAGCCAGACCTTGTCGGCTCGCAGCCATAACCCGGGCAGTGTGCGCAGCGGCAACCCGAGGTCAGCCATGGCTATGCTCCTGCGGAAGATGCGGGCCCGGCGCGTCGGCGCAGCAGTTGGCCAGCAGATAGGCCGCCAGCGCCTCGACCCTCGCATAGGCGACAGCCGCGCAGATGACCGAGCGGCCCTTGCGCGCCTGGTTCAGCAGCCCCGCCTGGGCGAGAAAGCGCAGGTGATGGGTCAGTGTGGCGCCGGTGATGCCGGTGGCCTGCCCCAACTCGCCGATGCTCATCCCTGCGGGCCCGGCGCGCACAAGCTGGCGCAGCACCGCAAGCCGCTGTTCCGAGCCGAGCGCCGCAAAGGCCTGCGCGGCCTCTTCCACGGCGAGGGGGGTGCTCCGGGGTCGAGTCGTTTTCATGTTTCTACATTTATAGAAATATAGATGTTTCCGCAACCGCCGTTTCGCCTTGCGCCGTGCTCCGCGCGCCCTAGCCTGCCGCCATGACCGAGTCGTTCGACATACTCGCGCGCGACGTCGCAGCCTGCCGCCTTTGCGCGCCGCGCTTCGCCGCGACGGTCACGGCGCATGCGCCGCGGCCCGTATTCTGGTGCGCGGCCTCGGCGCGGGTGCTGATCGCCGGGCAGGCGCCGGGCGCGCGCGTGCACGAGAGTGGGCAGCCCTTCACCGATGCCTCCGGCGACCGGCTGCGCGGCTGGCTGGGGCTCGACGCCGACGGTTTCTACGACCGGGCGCGGATAGCCATCCTGCCCATGGCCTTCTGCTTCCCGGGCTACGACGCGCACGGCGCAGACCTGCCGCCGCCCGCGCTCTGCGCGCAGACCTGGCGCGCGCGGGTTCTGTCCGCCCTTCCGAACCTGCGGCTCACGCTGCTGGTGGGCGGGCATGCGCAGCGCTGGCACCTCGGGCGCGCCGCCACCGCGCGCGGCGTCACCGCCACGGTGGCGGGCTGGCGGGCGCTGGCCCCGGCGGTCTTCCCCCTGCCCCATCCATCGTGGCGCAACACCGGATGGTTGCGGCGCAACCCCTGGTTCGAGGCCGAACATCTGCCCGCGCTGCGCGCGGCGCTGACACGAGTTCTGGAGGACGCATGATCGAGACACCGCTCGATGCAGCCCATGCCGCGATGGAGGCCGCGCCCGAGGACGGCGCACTGCGCGTCGCCTTCTACGAGACACTGGCGGCAGTGGACCTCTACCTCTCCACCGACCGTGAGGCGGAACCGGGCCTGCCGGTCGTGCCCGCCGTGGTTGAAGTGGACGACACCGCCTACGTGCTCGTGTTCGACACCGAGGCGCGGCTTGCAGCCTTCTGCGGCGGTCCCGCGCCCTATTCCGCGATGCCGGGGCGCGATCTGGCGCTGATGCTGGCCGGGCAGGCGACGGGGCTGGCGCTCAACCTCGATGTCGCGCCCTCGGCGATCCTCGTGCCACCCGCGGCTGTGGACTGGCTGGTCGAGGTTCTGGGCGGGGCCGCGCCGGTGGCCGTGGTGGCCCGCCCGCTGCGTTTCGACGCACCGATCGGAGTGCCCGAGGCGCTACTGCGTGCGCTTGATACGCGGCTTGCGCGGACCGAAGGCGCGGCTGAAGCCGCCTGGCTTGCGGCGGTGGACTATGACGACGGCAGCGCAGGGCATGTGCTGGCCTTCACAGGCGCCCGGCCCGAGGCCGAGGCTGCGCTGGCCGCCTCGCTGGCCGAGGCGGCTGCGCTGGCGGGGGTGGAGGGCACGTCGCTCGACCTGCTCTTCCTCGACCCGACCGATCCGGTGGCGGCGCGGCTCGCCCGGGTGGCGCTGCGCTTCGACTTGCCGCAGCCCGAGCCCGCCGCCGCCCCTGCCGCCCCGGGCAGCGACCCCGACCGCCCGCCGATCCTGCGCTGAGCCCGCTGGCGGGCGCACGGCGCCTCCTCTATAGGCGGAACATGCGCAGGCTTTCCGAACCGGCCAAAGGCCATCTGGCGATGCTGCTCTTCTCGGCGCTCGTCGCCGGGTCCTTCAGCCTCGGCGTGATGATCGCCAACGAGATCGAACCCGCCGCGCTGACCACGGTGCGCTTCGTCATCTCCGGGCTGCTGGTGGGGGCGGTCTGCCTCGCCGGGCCGGGCCTGCGGCCTGCACATTTCCGCGCGCCCTGGCGCTATCTGCTGATCGGCGGCATCTTCGCGGCATATTTCGTGCTGATGTTCGAGGGGCTGAAGACCGCGGCGCCGGTCTCGGCCAGCGCGGTGTTCACGCTGACCCCCGTGATGTCGGCGGCGTTCGCCTGGCTCCTGCTGCGCCAGGTGACCACACCGCGCATGGCGGCGGCTTTGGCCATCGGGGCGATGGGCGCGCTCTGGGTGATCTTCCGCGCCGATCTCTCGGCCCTTCTCGCCTTCGAGGTCGGCCGCGGCGAGGCGGTCTATTTCGTCGGCTGCATCGCGCATGCCGTCTATCCTGCACTGATCCGGCTCTTCAACCGCGGCGAGCCGGCAGTGGTGTTCACCTTCGGCATGATGACGGCGGCGGTCGGAGCACTGGTGATCTACGGCTGGGGCGATATCCGCACGACCGACTGGGCTGGCCTGCGCCCCCTCGTCTGGGTGGTGATCGGCTATCTCGCGGTCTTCGCCTCGGCCACCACCTTCGTGCTGCTGCAGTACGCCGCGCTGCG
>PHEG01000590.1 GCA_002842835.1 Alphaproteobacteria bacterium HGW-Alphaproteobacteria-2
CGATAGTGCCGAGATGTACCACTCGCAGGCCGTGAAGGTCCTCGACGAAAGCTATGCGCGCGGTTTCGACATGATCGACGCGGCAGAGATCGCGGGGCGGTATCTCTACGGAGCGACCTTCGACAACCTCGAAGAACTCGACCACTTCGGACGACAGCGCATCTTCAATCTAGGGTACTACACCTGGGTCGAGCAGCAGGGAATTTCCCTGGACGCTTTCGATGAGCGTCGCAGTCCCTCTTTCTGGGATGGCCTCATGGAAATGGTCCCCGTCTGGGACCGGCTCATCGAAAACTTCAATAATCGCCTCGCTCCGATAAAGTCGCGCGCGCACTGACATCAGCGCCTTCGACAGACCGCGCCGGGCAGGAGGGAGGGCGCGGCGTGGCCTTGGCAGCGAGCAGGCGTTCAGTACCGCTTAGGGCCACGCCCTCTTCGGCAATCGGCGCGGGTCCGGTGCGGGTGATCTCGATCAGCTTGCGGCGCGCGTGCGCCCAGCAATACGCGAGCTGGATGCCCGGACCGATCCGGTCCGCTGCGATCAGGCGGTTGTATCCGGCATAGCCGTCGACCTGCAGGATGCCGCCGAAGCCTTGCAATATCCGTTCGGCATGCTGCCCGCCCCGACCTGGGGCGTAGGTGAAGACCACGCCAGGTGGCACCTCCCCGTCCCAAGGTCGGTCATCGCGGGCGAGCGCCCAGAAATATCCGGTCTTGGTCTTTCTGGCCCCCGGATCGAGGACCGGCGCGCGGGTCTCGTCCATGAAGAGCTTGGCGGGACCGCTTCAGATCGGCCATCAGTGCGTCATGGACGGGGCGCAGTTCGGAGGCGGCGCGGCCAACCCAATCAGCAAGGGTAGAACGGTCAGGAGCAGGAGGCGGGTCTGCGGACGGCGGAATTATGCCGGAAGCATGGGCTTAGCTGACCTGACCCCCGACTTTCATCCAGCTGAAGCCGGAGTCCGGCGCTGAGGTTGGCGCAATTGCGCTGGGGGAGCAATGGGCGAGCGGCGCAGCGGTTCAGGTGCGCGAAGC
>PHEG01000073.1 GCA_002842835.1 Alphaproteobacteria bacterium HGW-Alphaproteobacteria-2
ACCGCGCCGGCCATGAAATCGGCCACCACGGCATCGAGCGGTACGCCGTCGCCGGTGATGAGAATCCCGGTCTGCCCGGTGGCGCGGAAGCTGGCCTTCATGCCGCGCGCGTGCATCGCCTGCTCCAGCGCCATGGCGGTATACATCTTGCCCACCGAACAGTCGGTGCCGACCGGGAGGCAGCGCTTGCCGCTGCGTTTCACGCCGTTGGCGATGGGGTATTTCACCTCGGGCACGCGCACGTCATGCAGCGCCCTGCCGCAGGCCCGCGCTACCGCCGCGAGGTCGGGCTCGTCGCGCAGCAGGCTGTGCAGGCCACTCGCCAGGTCGAAGCCTTCCTCCAGCGCGGCCACCAGCACCTTCTTCCACGCGGCCGAGATCACTCCGCCGCGGTTCGCCACGCCGATCACCAGCGTCCGCGCGCCCCTCGCCCTCGCCTCGGCGAGACTCATCTCGGGCAGCCCCAGATCGGCCCCGCAACCTGCCATGCGCAACTGCCCCAGCGCGTGTTCGGGCCGCCAGTCACGGATGCCGATGGCCACCTTGGCGGCCAGCATGTCAGGCGCATCGCCGAGAAAGAGCAGATAGGGGGTTTCGATCATCCCGGGGGTCTCCACGCCGTCGCGCCGCATCCTAGAGACTTCGCGCAGCACCGCAATCATCCCCCGGCCGAGTCCAACACGCCCGGGGGGCGGAGCCCCCGCTACACCCGGCCGATCAGCCCCGCAGGCGCATCGGGGGCGCGCGCATAGTCGAGCGCGGGGGCGTCCGACGCGGGGGTGGTCAGCTTGAATTCGTAGCGCATGGCATCGCCCTCCTCGGCTGCGGCGACGATGAGCGCGCGAAAGAGATGCCGCGCCCCGTCGAACACATCCACAAGCCCGCGCAGCCTGCGCCGCTCCGGCAGGTCGAGAAGGAAGCCGTGCTCGCCCAGGTCGCGGATCGGGAACATCTCGCCATCCATGCGAACGCGTGTGCGCCGCGAGGCACGCCGCGCCCGCCTGCGGGCTTCCTCCAGCCCTTCTTGCACCTCCCGGGGGAGAAGATCCGTCATCCCTTGCGCCTCCCGTGCCCGAGGGTGGCATGCACGCCTCGTCAGTCAAGCCGTGAAGGGTGAAGGATGTGCGAAGAGGCACAATCCATCTGCGGGTGTTGCGCTTTTCCCGCAGCACGGGAATGCCTAGCTAGGGACGGGAAAGGAGACTTCCATGGGACAACTCATCGAGGGCGTGTGGCATGGCGGCTGGTATGACACCCGCAGCACCGGGGGCGCCTTCCGGCGCACTACCACGAGTTTCCGCAACTGGGTCACGCCCGACGGCGCGCCGGGCCCCTCGGGCGCGGGCGGCTTTCCGGCGGAAAGCGGGCGCTACCACCTCTATGTCGCGGGGGCCTGCCCCTGGGCGCATCGCACGCTGATCTTCCGCGCGCTCAAGGGGCTGGATGCGCATGTTTCGGTGGATGTGGTTCATCCCGACATGCTCGATGACGGCTGGAGCTTTGCCACCGACTACCCCGGCGCCACCGGCGACAGCCTTTACGGCAGCCGCTTTCTTCGCGAGATATACACCCGCGCGGATCCGAAGGTCTCTGGCCGGGTCACCGTGCCGGTGCTCTGGGACAAGGTGCGCGAGACCATCGTCTCGAACGAATCCTCCGAGATCATCCGGATGTTCAATTCGGCCTTCGACCGCATTACCGGCAATACCAAAGACTACTGGCCCGAGGATCTGCGCGCAGCCATCGAGCCGGTGAACGCGCGCATATACGACACGCTCAACAACGGCGTCTACAAGGCCGGTTTCGCCACCACGCAGGAAGCCTATGACGCGGCGGTCCATCCGCTCTTCGACACGCTCGACTGGCTGGAGGAGCGCCTCGCCACCCGCCGCTACCTGATGGGCGACCGCCTCACCGAGGCCGACTGGCGGCTATTCCCGACGCTGATCCGCTTCGACCCGGTCTATCACCTGCATTTCAAGTGCAACCGACGGCGGCTGATCGACTATCCGAACCTCTGGGCCTATACGCGCGAACTCTATCAATGGCCCGGAGTGCGCGAGACGGTGATGTTCGACCATATCGTGCGGCACTACCACTACAGCCACGACAGCGTGAACCCGCACCGGATCATCCCGATCAACCCGGTCATCGACTACGACGAACCGCACGGGCGCGAGGCGCCGTGAGCCGGATCTACGCCATCGGGGATGTTCACGGCCAGCGCGCCATGCTGGAAGCGGCGCACATGCGCATCGCCGCCGATCGCGCGTGCACCGGAGACGCCGCTGCGCCGGTCGTGCATCTGGGCGATCTGGTGGACCGTGGTCCCGACAGCCGCGGCGTGATCGACTTCCTCATCGCAGGTATCGGGGCGGGTGAACCCTGGCAGGTGCTTTGCGGCAACCACGACCAGGTGATGCGCGATCTGCTCGACGGTCAGCCCTGGGCGCGGCCCGAGCGCTGGATGCTGCCGCGCATCGGCGGGCGCGAGACGGTGGCGAGCTACGGCATCGCGGTGCGCGACGATGCGGAACCCGCAGCACTGGTGGCGGCGCTGCGCGAGGCGGTGCCGCGGGAGCATCGCGATTTCCTCGCCCGTCTGCCGCTCTGGCACGAGGCGGGCGAGCTGCTGCTGGTCCACGCGGGCATCCGCCCGGGCGTGCCGCTCGCGCGGCAGGACCCGGAAGATCTGTGCTGGATCCGCGAGGAGTTCCACCGCGTGACCGAACCCCACCCCTGGCTCGTCGTGCATGGCCATACGCCGGTGGAGGAGGCCACGCACTACGGCAACCGGGTGAACATCGACACCGGCGCGGGCTTCGGTCGGGCACTCTCGGCCGTGGTGATCGAGGGCGGCGGGGTGTGGCTGCTGACCGCGCAGGGCCGTGCGCCGCTCGCGCGCGGCTGAACTGACTGCGGCGGGGTTTTCTCCTCAGCCGGTCTTCGCCGCCGCGGCGATGGCGTCGGAGAGCACCGCCCGGTCGCCGATCTGGTTGGCGAGAAGCAGGATCAGCCGTGCGTTCAGCGCTGCGCTCCGTTCTGCCGACAGCCCATCGTGGACGGCGACCAGTTCGGCATAGAAGCCGTCCGGGTCGGGAATGTTCGGAGTTGTCACCAGCCTTGCCATTCCGCCCTCCTCATGCCCTGCCCGTGGCGCGGCGCAGTGCCGCCTTGAGCCCGTCCTTGTCCCAGCGCGTCCAGCGCGCCGCGACATGCTGATCGGGGCGGATCAGATAGACCGCGCCCGGCGCGGCGCCCAGATAGCGCGCCCCGAGTTCCGGCCCGGCAACCAGCGCGAGGCGCAGGACGCTCAGCGGGATGCCCTCCAACTCGGACATGTCCGGCACCTCCACGCCGATCGCCAGAACCGTGAAGCCTCCGCCCAGCCTCTCCAGCAGCCAGCCCTCGCCCAGCGGCGCTTCCTCGGCGGGTGCGCCGGGGCGCGTGCGCGGCGGCAGCGCCGCATCGTCGGGGCCATTGAGCGGGCCGCCATCGTAGATCGCGGGCACGGAGAGCCGCCCCGAGTTTACCATCGGGCGGGCAAACGGGTAATGCTGCGCCAGTTGCAGCACCGCGTCGCGGAACACCCGGCTGATACCGGATTTCGGCGTTATGAATTCGGTCGAGCGGGTGGAGTTCAGAATGTTCTCGTCGGTGGCGTGGATGCGTTCCCGGTTGTAGCTCTCGATCAGGCTCTCGGGCGCCGTGCCGTCGATCACCAGTTTCAGCTTCCAGGCCAGGTTGTCGGCATCCTGGATGCCGCTGTTCGCGCCGCGCGCACCGAAGGGCGAGACCTGGTGCGCCGAATCGCCGGCGAAGATCACGCGGCCGTCGGTGAAGCGCTCCATCCGGCGGCACTGGAAGGTATAGACCGACACCCATTCGAGCTCGAACTTCGTGTCCTTGCCCAGCATCTCGCGCACCCGGGCCTTGACGCGCTCGGGCTCCTTCTCGGCCTCGCGGTCGATGTTCCAGCCGAGCTGGAAGTCGAGCCGCCAGACACTGTCGGGCTGCTTGTGCATCAGCGCCGACTGTCCGGGATTGAAGGGCGGGTCGAACCAGAAGCGCCGTTCGGTGGGGAAATCGGCCTGCATCACGATGTCGGCGATGAGGAAATTGTCCTCGAAGACGCGGCCGACGAAATCATGCCCCAGCATGCGGCGGATCGCGGAATTCGCTCCGTCGCAGGCGATCAGCCAGTCAGCTTCCAGGTTGTAGCTGCCTTCGGGCGTGTCGATCTCGATGCGCACATGATCGTCCTGCCTGCCCACCGCCGAGACCTTGTTGCCGCCCCGGATCTCGACGGGCTTGCCTGCCTCTTGCAGGTCGCGGATGCGGACGATCTGAGCCTCCTCGAAATAGTACTGCTGGAGGTTGATGAAGGCCGGCCGCCGGTGGCCGCCCTCGGGCAGCAGGTCGAACTCGAAGATGCGCCGGGTGTCGTGGAACACCTTTCCGGTCTTCCAGGTCACGCCCTTCTCCACCATGGGCTCGCCGCAGCCCAGCCTGTCGAGGATCTCCAGCGTGCGCTTGGCGAAGCAGACCGCGCGGCTGCCGAAACTGACCTTGTCGTTGTCGTCGAGCACGACGACCGGCACATCCTGCTGTGCGAGGTCGATGGCGAGCGCGAGCCCCACGGGCCCCGCCCCCACGACCACGACGGGGTGGCGCACCGGCGTGGCGGTGTCCTGGTCAGGGCTGCGCGCGTAGGCGTAGAGCGGTCTATCGAAGATCTTGTTCATGGCGCCCTCCCGGCCCCGGCCTCAGCCCTGCAGCGCATCCCACATCTGCCGGTCGCGGTCCGCCGTCCAGATGCGCGGCGTGTCCAGCCCACGCGCCTCGTCATAGGCGCGGGCGACGTTGAACGGCAGGCAATGCTCGTAGATCGCATAGTCGCCGAACTTCGGGTCGCATTCCGCGCGCACGGCGTCCCAGGCTTCCTTCAGGCTGCCGCCGCGCGCCGCCACGCGCGCCGCCGGAGCATAGGTCGATTCGACGAAGGTGCGGGTATTGGAAATTGCCGCAGCCACCATCCCGTCGCCCACCAGCGCATCGCCCCGCCCCGGCGCGATGGCGCGGGGCTTGAACGAGGCGATGTTGTCGAGCGTGTCGCCCCATTCCGTGAGGTGACCGTCGCCGCAGTAGCAGGCGGAGTGGTATTCCACGATGTCGCCGGTGAACATCACCTCCTGGTCGGGCACCCAGACCACGGCATCCCCGGCGGTATGGGCGCGACCGACTTGCAGCAGGTCCACCCGGCGGTTGCCCAGATAGACCGACATCGTCCCCTCGAAGGTGGTGGTGGGCCAGGTGAGGCCGGGGATTTCCTCGTGCCCCTGGAAGAGCCGCGGGAAGCGGGCGAACTCGCTGTCCCAGTCCTCTTGCCCGCGCTCGACCACCATGGCGCGCGCATCGCCCGACATGACGACCTGCGGCGCGCCATAGGCCGAGGCCCCCAGCACCCGCACCGCATGGTAATGGGTCAGCACCAGATGGCTGATCGGCTTGTCGGTGACCGAGCGGATGCACTCGATCACCTTGCGCGCCAGCCGC
>PHEG01000591.1 GCA_002842835.1 Alphaproteobacteria bacterium HGW-Alphaproteobacteria-2
GTTTGAGGAGAGGATCATGACGATCACCGCGGCACAGGTGAAGGAACTGCGCGACCAGACGGGCGCGGGCATGATGGATGCCAAGAAGGCGCTCACCGAGACCGGCGGCGACATGGAGGCCGCGATCGACTGGCTGCGCACCAAGGGGCTGGCCAAGGCAGCGAAGAAATCGGGCCGCACCGCGGCCGAAGGCCTCGTGGGCATCGCCGTCGCAGGCGGCGTTGGTGTGGCGGTAGAGATCAATTCGGAGACCGATTTTGTCGCAAAGAACGCCGAGTTCCAGGAAATGGTGGCCGGCATCACCCGCGCGGCGCTCGGCGTGCGCGATATCGGGGCACTCGGCGCTGCGGCGCTTGATGGCAAGACCGTCGCCGAAGTGCTGACCGACAAGATCGCCAAGATCGGCGAGAACATGACGTTGCGCCGCATGGCCCGCATCGAGGGCGAGAGCGTGGCTGCCTATGTGCACAACGCCGCCGCCGAAGGCATGGGCAAGATCGGCGTGCTCGTGGCGCTGAAGGGCGCGGATGCGGGCATCGGCAAGCAACTCGCCATGCATGTTGCCGCCGCCAGCCCTGCCGCGCTCTCGGAGGCCGATCTCGACCCGGCGATTGTCGAGCGCGAGCGCGAGGTTCAGACCCAGAAGGCGCTGGAAGAGAACGCCGCCGCGGCCAAGCCGAAGCCCGAGGCGGTGATCCACAACAACATCATTCCGGGCCGGATGAAGAAGTTCCTCGAGGAGGTCACGCTGCTGGGGCAGAAATTCGTGATCAACCCAGACATAACCGTGGCCCAGGCCGCGGCTGAGGCCGGAGTGGAGATCCTTGGCTTCGTGCGCCTCGAAGTGGGCGAGGGGATCGAGAAGAAGGGCGAGGATTTCGCCGCCGAGGTGGCGAAGATGACCGGCGCCTGAGCCGGTCCGAGCCCCGCGATCATGACAAAGCCCGGGCATCGCTGCCCGGGCTTTTTGCTTCCGCCGCTTCCGCCGGTTTACTGCTTCGGCTTCGGGGTGCGCTCCTTGAGGTC
>PHEG01000592.1 GCA_002842835.1 Alphaproteobacteria bacterium HGW-Alphaproteobacteria-2
CGTGATCGCCGCCGTCAGCGTCGTCTTGCCGTGGTCAACATGACCAATCGTCCCGATGTTCACATGCGGCTTCGTCCGCTCGAATTTTGCCTTGGCCATTTCTGGGCGCCCCGTTCGCTGCTGCCCCCCGCGGGGGCCGGTTTCACAACGCGCGCTGCCTAGCGGCAGCCGCCGGAAAAATCAAGCCGCGCCGGTATCCTGCGCCGCCGGTCGGGCGATCAGCCTGCGGCAGAGCGCCCAGCCCGCCACCAGCACCGCGGCGTCGATGAGCAGAAGCGGCGCCAGGCCCGGATCGTCGGCGGCAAAGCCGGTGCGCCATAGGCTGAGACCGTCGATCGCGCCGTCGGTCGACAGGATCAGGATCGCCAGCGTGTTGTTGGCCAGATGGAACCCCGTCGCCGCGCCGATGGTGCCGCTGCGCGCCGTCAGATCGCCCGCGATCAGCCCGAAGAGCGTGACCGCGCCGACCACGGCCCAGGCGTTCGGCCCCGACTGCGCGGGCGCGTAATGCGCCAGCCCGAAGACGAGTGCGGGAAGGCCCAGCCACAACGCGGGCCGGGTGAGGCGCGCGGCAAGCTGGCTCTGCAGCCAGCCGCGGAACAGCATCTCCTCGGCGCCGACCTGAAGCACCAGCAGCGCGAGCGCCGGGCCGAGCCACAGAAGCCAGGTGCCGGGGGCGAGATTGGGCTCGACATCCATCACCAGCATGAACGGCAGCGCCGCCGCCAGTGCCAGCGCGCCATAGCCGAGAAAGCAGCGCAGGAAGTCGCGTGCCGCGCGGCGCAGGTCCGCGCCGATCAGCGAGCGCAGGCTGCGCCCGTGCAGGGCACGCGCCGCCCCCCAGGTTGCGAGCGCCATGCCGAGGAAGCTGAAGAGCAGGAGCGCGGTCTGCGCGGGCCCGCCGCCGCCGGTCATGCCCTCGAGCGTGTCGCGAAAGCCCTGCGCCCCCGCCACCAGCCAGACCACCGCCATGAGCGACGAGACGAAGGCCGCATAGAGGGCCGCGGCCAGAGCCAGCCCGGCGC
>PHEG01000593.1 GCA_002842835.1 Alphaproteobacteria bacterium HGW-Alphaproteobacteria-2
CCCGCGCAGGACGAGGAATTCGTGCTCAGCCACTGCGACAACATCCAGGCGACCGGGTTTCTGGAGCATATCAAGCTGCCCCATTACGTCGATTTCCAGTCCGAGCTGGAGTTGATCCGGCGGCTGCGCCGTGAGGCCGGGGCGGCGGTGCAGCGGGAGGCGGCGGAATGACCGGCTACAACTTCGGCTATCTCGACGAGGCCACCAAGCGGATGATCCGACGCGCGCTGCTGAAGGCGCTGGCGATCCCCGGCTATCAGGTGCCCTTCGGCAGCCGCGAGATGCCGATGCCATATGGCTGGGGCACGGGCGGGGTGCAGGTCTCGGCCGCCGTGCTGACCCCCGAGGATACACTCAAGGTGATCGACCAGGGCTCGGACGACACCACCAACGCCGTCTCGATCCGGCGCTTCTTCGCGAAGACCGCGGGTATCGCCACCACCGAGGCGACGGCGGAGGCAAGCGTGATCCAGACCCGTCACCGCATCCCCGAGACGCCGCTCACCGAGGACCAGATCCTCGTCTACCAGGTGCCGATCCCCGAGCCGCTGCGCTTTCTCGAGCCGCGCGAGACCGAGACGCGGCGCATGCATGCGCTCTCGGATTACGGGCTGATGCATGTCAAGCTCTACGAGGACATCGCGCGCCATGGTGCCATCGCCACCGCCTACGCCTACCCGGTCGTGGTCGCGGGACGCTACGTGATGGACCCCTCGCCCATCCCCAAGTTCGACAACCCGAAGCTCTCGGGCTGCCCGGCGATCCAGCTTTTCGGCGCCGGGCGCGAGGCGCGCATCTACGCCGTCCCGCCCTATACGCGGGTGGTGAGCCTCGATTTCGAGGACCACCCGTTCGAAGCCACGCGCGCGCCGCACCCCTGCGCGCTCTGCGGCGCGGAGGAGAGCTATCTTGACGAGGTGATCGTGGACGACGCGGGCGGGCGGATGTTCGTCTGCTCGGACACCGATTTCTGCCGCGCGCGGCGGAACGCGGGGCAGCGCGGCGCGATGGCCGCCCCCTATG
>PHEG01000594.1 GCA_002842835.1 Alphaproteobacteria bacterium HGW-Alphaproteobacteria-2
GGCGCGCGACCGCCCGCCCTCGCGGCCCATGGCGGAACGCACGGGCCGTATCCAGCGGGCGATGAACAACCATTTCGAGGGGCTCATCCTCTTCACCCTTGCGGTGGTCGTGGTGACTTTCACCAAGATATCGACGCCTTTCACAGCCGCCTGTGCCTGGGCCTATCTCGCCGCCCGCGTCGCCTATGTCCCCGCCTATGTGCTGGGCTGGCGCCCGGGCCGCTCGCTCGTCTGGTCCGCGGGCTGGCTCGCCACCGTGCTCATGATCGTCGCGAGCCTCCTGTGATCTTCATCGTTCCGAAAATACTCCGGGGTGAATGCGGCGAAGCCGCAGAGGGGCAGCGCCCCTCCCCCACTGGCAGAAAAGGGAGCCCCCCATGGCAGACTACGACCTGATCGTGATCGGCGCCGGCCCCGGCGGCTATGTCTGCGCCATCCGTGCGGCGCAACTTGGGCTCAAGGTTGCCTGCGTCGAGGGCCGCGAGACGCTAGGCGGCACCTGCCTCAACGTCGGCTGCATCCCCTCGAAGGCGCTCCTGCACGCCACGCATCAGTTGCACGAGGCGGAGGAGAATTTCGCGAAGATGGGCCTCACCGGCAAGGCCCCGTCCGTGGACTGGAAGGCGATGCAGGCCTACAAGGACGATGTCATCGCGCAGAACACCAAGGGCATCGAGTTTCTCTTCAAGAAGAACAAGGTGGACTGGCTGAAGGGCTGGGCCACCATCCCCGCGCCCGGCCAGGTGACGGTCGGCGAGGAGACCCACAACGCCAAGCACATCGTCATCGCGACCGGCTCGGATTCCAGCACCATCCCCGGCGTCGAGATCGACGAGGTTCAGGTCGTCACCTCGACGGGCGCACTGGAACTGCCGAAGATCCCGAAGAAGCTGGTGGTGATCGGCGGCGGCGTGATCGGGCTCGAGATGGGCTCGGTCTACGCGCGCCTCGGCACGCAGGTGACGGTGGTGGAATATCTCGACCGGCTGATCCCCGGCAGCGACGGCGAGGTGGCCAAGACC
>PHEG01000595.1 GCA_002842835.1 Alphaproteobacteria bacterium HGW-Alphaproteobacteria-2
ATCCAGCCGCCGCGCTCCTCGCGCACATACCACTTGGCGTCGGCATCGCGCAGCACCGGATGCTCGGGATTGCCGGCCTTGCGCCATTCGACAAGCGCGGGGTCGGGTTCGGTGACGATATACTGATGCTCGACCGGAATGGCGGGCATCTTGATGCCGAGGAGCCGCGCCGTGCGCTGCGCGTGGTTGCCGGTGGCGGTGACCACATGCTCGGCCACGATCTCGAAGCGCTCGTCCGAGGCCACGAGGTTGCCGCCCTTCTCCACCATCCGCGTGCAGGAGACGACCCATTCCGAGCCCGTCCAGCGATAGCCGTCGACCTGCGCCTTGCGGATGATCTCCACGCCCCGCTGGCGCGCGCCCTTGGCCATGGCCTGCGTCACGTCGGCGGGGTTAATGTAGCCGTCCTCGGGGTGGTAGATCGCGCCCTTCAAATCCTCGGTTCGCAGCAGCGGCCAGCGCGCCTTGAGATCGGCGGGCGTCAGCCATTCATGGTTGATGCCCACCGTCTCGGCGGTGGCGGCATAGAGGCGGTATTCGTCCATCCGCGCGTCGGTCTGCGCCATGCGCAGGTTGCCCACCACATAGAAGCCGGCGTTGAGCCCGGTTTCCGCCTCCAGCGTCTTGTAGAACCTCACGGAGTAGTCGTGGATGTGGCTGACAGCATAGCTCATGTTGAAGAGCGGCAGCAGCCCCGCAGCATGCCAGGTGGAGCCCGAAGTCAGCTCGTCGCGCTCGAGCAGCACCACGTCGGCCCAGCCCGCGCGCGCCAGATGATAGGCGATCGAGGTGCCCACCGCGCCACCGCCCACGACCAGCGCCTTCACATGCGTCTTCATCGGCCCCGCTCCGCTTGTCCGTCGCCTTCCGTCTTAGCCGAGGCGGCGGCGCGACGCAGGGGCCTTTCGACGCAACAGCGCCTGATTGCGACACGCGGGCGGCGCGCTCACTTGGTCAGGATCAGCTTGCCCGCCCGGGTTATGCGCAGCCAGTAGTCCTGCCCGTCGAGCACGATGCGCGC